>NZ_JAEKEG010000097.1 GCF_016651255.1 Pseudomonas sp. TH10 | reverse complement strand
GCAACTGAGCAACACGCTCAGAAGGCTGTGCACCAACGCTCAGCCAGTAGGCTACGCGCTCTTGGTTCACGGACAGACGGATTTCCTGACCACGGGCAACAGGGTTGAAGAAACCAACCTGTTCTTTGTGGGAGCCGTCACGCGGGTTACGCGAGTCGGTTACGGTCAGGTGGTAAAACGGGCGCTTTTTGGAGCCGCCAAGGGCAAGACGGATTGTTAGCATGTGAACATCGTTCCTGTAGTCGGTGCTGCAAATCTAAATGCACAGCGGGCATGGGTGCCCGAAAGGCCGCATATTCTAAGGAATATCCGGACTTTTGCAAATGACTTTTTCCGGCGCCTATGGCATGCCGTGCAGATTTGCATATAGAGCCGTCGATGAAAACGGCCAGTCAGCTCCCGCCGAGTGCGGGTTTGCTGTTGATCCCGCGTCCTTGCGGGGCCTGCGCCGGTGCGACGACCGGCCAGTTTTTTACATTTTTGGCATACCGCCGCCGGGCAACATACCGCCCATGCCGCGCATCATTTTCGCCATTCCGCCTTTGGCGGTGAATTTCTTCATCATCTTCTGCATCTGCTTGTGCTGCTTGATCAAGCGACCGATGTCCTGCACCTGAGTGCCGGAACCCATGGCGATCCGGCGTTTGCGCGAACCGCTGATCAGCTCAGGGTCGCGGCGCTCGGCCGGGGTCATGGAATTGATGATGGCTTCCATCTGCTTGAATTGCTTCTCTGCAGCATTCTGGGCATTGCCCATTTGCGACAGGTTGACGCCGCCGATGCTCGGCAGTTTGTCCATGAGGCCGCCGAGGCCGCCCATGTTCTTCATTTGTTGCAGCTGATCGCGGAAGTCTTCGAGGTCGAAGCCCTTGCCCTTCTTCAGCTTTTTGGCCAGTTTGTCGGCCTTGTCCTTGTCGAGGGTCGCTTCAGCCTGTTCGATCAGGCTGAGCACGTCGCCCATGCCGAGGATCCGCGAAGCAATACGCTCAGGGTGGAACGGGTCGAGCGCTTCGCTCTTCTCGCCCATACCGATGAACTTGATCGGCTTGCCGGTGATTGCGCGCACCGACAGTGCGGCACCGCCACGGGCGTCGCCGTCGACCTTGGTGAGGATCACACCGGTCAACGGCAGCGCGTCACCGAAGGCCTTGGCCGTGTTGGCGGCGTCCTGACCGGTCATGGCGTCGACCACAAACAGAGTCTCGACCGGGTTGATCGCGGCGTGCAGCGCCTTGATCTCGCCCATCATTTCTTCGTCGATGTGCAGACGACCGGCGGTATCGACGATGACCACGTCGATGAATTTCAGCTTGGCTTCTTTAATAGCTGCGGTGGCGATGTCGACCGGCTTCTGGCTCAGGTCGGACGGGAAGAACGTCACGCCGATGTCGCTGGCCAGGGTTTCCAGTTGCTTGATCGCAGCAGGACGATAAACGTCCGCCGACACGACCATGACCGACTTCTTCTTGCGCTCTTTAAGGAAGCGCGCAAGTTTACCGGCGGTGGTGGTTTTACCGGCACCCTGCAGACCCGCCATCAGAATGACGGCAGGCGGCACAGCGCTCAGGTTCAAATCTTCGTTGGCCGCGCCCATCAGGCTTTCGAGTTCGGCCTGGACGATCTTCACGAACGCCTGGCCCGGCGTCAGGCTGCGCGACACCTCGGTGCCGACAGCGCGTTCCTTGACCGAATTGACGAAGTCCTTGACCACCGGCAGGGCGACGTCGGCTTCGAGCAACGCCATGCGCACTTCACGCAGGGTGTCTTTGATATTGTCCTCGGTCAGCTTCGCCTTGCCGGTGACATGGCGCAGCGTCTGCGAGAGACGGTCGGTTAAGTTTTCAAACATTGCGCGATCCTTTCAGGCCCTGTGTAGACCGGGATAATGGCGGCCCAGACCGGAATCAACATGTGCTCGGCGAGCCTGCGGCGTGGGCAGGTCGCGGATTATAGCGAAGACTGCGTCTGGCGGACACCTCGCTGTCAGCTTCCTGAGTCTTTCGTGTCATGGCGGTTCTATGCCAAACTCAGCCCCTTTCGGGCTTGCCTAACAGGATTTATGCTCCCCTTGTCACCCAGTTTGCTGACCACCCTCGCCGCCGCCCTTCTATACGCCGCTGCGACCTTTTATCAGAGCACCCGTCTGGCCACCGGCGCCAAGGCGAACAAGCGCCCGCTGGTTACGCTCGGCATCCTTGCCGTGCTGGCCCACAGCGCCAGCCTGCTCACGCATTTGCTGACACCGATCGGTCTGGGCCTGGATTTCTTCAGCGCCTCCAGCCTGATTGCGGCGGCGGTGATCGCCCTGACTCTGATTGCCTGCTCGCGGATCCCGGTGGAAAACCTGCTGGTGCTGCTGTTCCCGCTCGGCGCGATTACCGTGCTGCTGGCGCAGTTCGCGCCGGCCGGTACGGTGCAGATCATCGATGAAGAGCCGGGCATCCTCGCGCACATTCTGTTGTCGATCCTCGCTTACGGCATGTTCACCATCGCGGTGTTCCAGGCGCTGCTGCTGCTGGTGCAAGACCACCAGCTCAAGCACAAGCACCCGTCCGGGCTGATCAAAAACTTCCCGCCGCTGCAAACCATGGAAAGCCTGCTGTTCGGTTTCCTCTGGGCTGGCTGGACGCTGTTGTCGCTGTCGCTGATCTCCGGCTGGCTGTTCGTCGAGAACCTGTTTGCCCAGCACCTGGTGCACAAAACCCTGCTCGCGTGCCTGGCCTGGATTGTCTTCAGCGTGCTGCTGTGGGGACGCAATCGTCTCGGCTGGCGCGGCCACAAGGCGATTCGCTGGACCCTCGCCGGTTTCTGTCTGCTGATGTTGGCGTATTTCGGCAGCAAACTGGTTCGTGAATACATCCTGCACATCTGACGGGCGGCATAAATGGACGGTTTGCCCATAGGGCCGATGCTTGCGGTATTTGTCCTGCTGATTTTGTGGTCGGGGCTGTTTACCGCCATCGAAAACGCGCAGCAACATCTACTCGCACAACGCACCGCCTCGCGCGCCAGCGATAAACCGCTGGCGAAGCTGAGCTTCCCGCTCGACAGTCTGATCCTCTGCAACACCTTGTGCCGTGCGCTTGCGGTCGTGATTGCGACGTTGCTGGCGATTTTCCTCTGCGAAGAAAACGGCCCTTGGGCAGCATGCCTTGGCGCCGGCGCTATTTTGCTGGTGTTCGCCGATTACTTGCCGCGCACCCTCGCCGTGCGTTATCCAGATGCTGTCCTGAGCCTGGGCAACACCTTGCTCGGCGTGCCATTGAAAATCGTCTACCCCGCCGCCTGGTTGCTCAATGGCCTCAGCCAATTGTTGATGCGCCCATTCGCCCGCAAAGTCAAAGTGGTGCAGCAGAGCGAAGACGAAGCCGCCTCGGATCGGCACGAAGACCAGGAACACGCATCCTGCCGCCCGCACGTGCTGGCGGGCATCCATGCGCTGGATAACATCACGGTCAACGACATCCTGGTGCCACGCAGCGATGTCGACGGGATCAACCTCGACGACGATCTCCAGGAGATCATCGAGCAGCTGCGCAACAACCGGCGCACACGCCTGCCGGTGTTCCACAGCGATATCAACCAGGTTGAAGCGGTGCTCAATACCCGGCAGATCCGCCATCTGCTGGCCGATGCCAGCCTGACGATCGAAGCGCTGCTGGCGGCCTGTCACGAGCCCTATTTCGTGCCGGAGAGCACGCCGCTGCAGCTGCAACTGCTGAACTTCCACAAGCAACAGCGGCGCTTGGGCATGGTGGTGGACGAGTACGGCGAAGTGCTCGGCATCGTCACACTGGAAGACATTCTCGAAGAAATCGTTGGCGAGTTTGAAAGCGAGCACAGCCTCGATAACCCGCATATTCATCCACAGGCTGATGGCCGAATGGTGATTGACGGGGCGGCGTCGATCCGTGAATTGAACAAGTGCCTGGGCTGGCACTTGCCCAGCGATGGGCCGAAGACGCTGAATGGTCTGGTGACCGAAGCGCTTGAGACCATCCCGGACAGTGCGGTTTGCCTGAAGATTGGGCGGTATCGGCTGGAGATTCTCGAGACCGAGGATAACCGTGTGACCCAGGTGCTGGTCTGGCACACCAGCTCGGTGCCTGCGGTCGCGCCCGTGCGCTAGATAGCCACAAGATCGCAGCCTGCGGCAGCTCCTACATTTGGAATGCGTTCCCATGTAGGAGCTGCCGCAGGCTGCGATCTTTTTGCTCTTGTTCAATCGTTAGCCCCCTTCCTATAATCGGATCAGCTTACCCAAGCGCCGCCCTACCCCAGTGCTACCCGCACTTCGCGTTAAACCCACATCCCTGGGTGTTCGACCATAATAATTCGCTCCAACGGAGCTCATGACTGTCAGGGATCACCGCATGACGACCAGTACCGCTTACAGCGACACCGCGCCTGCCCAACCGACCAATTCCGCCACGCGCGTGGCCACGGCGAGTTTTATCGGCACGGCCATCGAGTTCTACGACTTCTACGTCTACGCCACCGCTGCTGCACTGGTGATCGGGCCGGTGTTCTTTCCGCAGACCTCCGGCACCGCACAGATGCTCTCGGCGTTTCTCACTTTCGGCATTGCCTTCCTCGCGCGACCTCTGGGCTCGGCGTTGTTCGGCCATTTCGGTGACCGTATCGGGCGCAAGTCCACATTGGTCGCCTCGTTACTGCTGATGGGTGTTTGTACAACGCTGATCGGCGTGCTGCCGGGTTACGCCAGCATCGGCGCCTGGGCACCGATCCTGTTGTGCGTGCTGCGCTTTGGTCAGGGTTTGGGATTAGGCGGTGAATGGGGTGGCGCCGCGCTGCTGGCCACGGAAAACGCACCGAAGGGCAAACGGGCGTGGTTCGGCATGTTCCCGCAGCTCGGCCCTTCGATTGGTTTTCTCGCGGCCAACGGCTTGTTTCTGACCTTGGCCATGACGCTCGATGATGAGCAATTCCGCAGTTGGGGCTGGCGTATTCCGTTTCTGCTCAGCGCCGTGCTGGTGATGGTCGGTCTGTACGTGCGATTGAAACTGCACGAAACCCCGGTGTTCGCCAATGCCATCGCCCGTCAGGAACGGGTAAAAATGCCGCTGGTCGAGCTGTTCAGCCAATACTGGGCGCCAACCCTGCTGGGCGCGGCGGCGATGGTAGTTTGCTATGCGCTGTTCTATATCTCGACGGTATTTTCCCTGAGCTACGGCGTGTCCACGCTTGGCTACAGCCGCGAAACTTTCCTTGGACTGCTGTGTTTTGCCGTGCTGTTCATGGCTGCCGCCACGCCGTTGTCCGCTTGGGCAAGTGACCGTTACGGGCGCAAACCGGTGCTGATCATCGGTGGCGTGCTGGCGATTCTGTCGGGGTTTCTCATGGAGCCGTTGCTGACGCAGGGTTCAACCTGGGGCGTCGCGCTATTCCTGTGCATCGAGCTGTTTTTGATGGGCGTGACATTCGCGCCGATGGGGGCGCTGTTGCCGGAGCTGTTTCCGACCCACGTGCGTTATACCGGCGCATCGGCGGCGTACAACCTGGGCGGAATCGTCGGAGCCTCGGCAGCGCCGTTCTTCGCGCAGAAGCTGGTGGCGATGGGCGGGCTGAGTTATGTCGGGGGGTATGTGTCGGGGGCGGCGGTGTTAAGCCTGATCGCGGTGCTGTGCTTGAAGGAAACGCGGGATAACGATTTGAATCGAGTGGCCTGACAGGCCGCCATCGCGAGCAAGCTCGCTCCCACAGGATTTCGGGTTGTCCACCAATTGTGTGTACGACCCCAATCCCATGTGGGAGCGGGCTTGCCGGCGAATGCCGCGCCTCGGTTTAGAGGTCTACTACGACGGCCTGCGAAGCACGGGTAGCCTTCGCCCGAGCCGCTTCAATCGACTCATCCCGCGCCAGCGCCACGCCCATGCGGCGCTGGCCGTTGACCTCAGGCTTGCCGAACAACCGCAACGCCGTATCCGGCTCGCTCAGCGCAGCGCCAAGATTGGCGAACGCCGTCTGGGTCGACTGCCCTTCCACCAGGATCACCGCCGAAGCCGAAGGCCCGAACTGACGGATCAACGGGATCGGCAGGCCAAGAATGGCCCGGGCGTGCAGCGCGAACTGCGACAGGTCCTGGGAAATCAGCGTCACAAGGCCCGTGTCGTGTGGGCGCGGCGACACTTCGCTGAACCACACCTGGTCGCCCTTGATGAACAACTCGACGCCAAACAGGCCGCGGCCACCCAAGGCTTCGGTCACGGCTTTGGCGACGCGCTCGGACTCCGCCAGCGCGATCGGGCTCATCGCCTGTGGCTGCCAGGACTCCTGGTAATCGCCCTTCTCCTGGCGATGCCCCACCGGAGCACAGAACGTGGTGCCGCCAATGTGGCGCACGGTGAGCAAGGTAATTTCGTAGTCGAAATCGATGAAGCCCTCGACGATCACTCGCCCCTTGCCGGCGCGGCCGCCTTCTTGCGCGTAATCCCACGCGGCCTTCACGTCATCGACACTGCGCAGAAGGCTTTGGCCCTTGCCCGACGAGCTCATCACTGGCTTGACCACGCACGGGAAGCCGAGGTCTTCGACCGCCTTGCTGTAATCCTCGAAGGTGTCGGCGAAGTGGTACGGCGAAGTGGGCAGGTCCAGCTCTTCAGCTGCCAGGCGGCGGATGCCTTCGCGGTTCATGGTCAGCTGCGCGGCACGCGCGGTAGGGATCACGGTGAAACCTTCGGCTTCCAGTTCGACCAGGGTGGCGGTCGCGATGGCTTCGATTTCCGGCACGATGAAGTGCGGTTTTTCTGCTTCGATGACCGCTCGCAGGGCGGCACCGTCGAGCATATTGATCACGTGGCTGCGATGCGCCACCTGCATGGCCGGCGCGTTGGCGTAGCGGTCCACGGCGATCACTTCAACGCCCAGGCGTTGCAGCTCGATCACCACTTCCTTGCCCAACTCGCCACAGCCACACAGCAATACGCGGGTCGCGGTCGGCGACAATGGAGTTCCGATACGGGTCATCTCAGGTCCTCAAAGAAGCGGATCATCGAGGAAAGCGACGCCAGACGCGCTTTCCATGGGGAGAAAGCGCGGCATTTTACATGAACGCGAGGGTTTGGCTTCAGCTGGCGACAGCCTGTTTGCGCTCGCGCCAGGCCATGATCAGCCAGACAGCGGTAACGCCGGCGAATTTCGAGGCCAGCGCGGTGATGATGACTGGCGGCGTCATCAGATCGATCATGCCGAAAAAGATGAAGGTATCGAGGGGAATGCTCAGCGCCGAACTGATCCACAAGCGGTCACGCAACGGCCGCTTGGTAACGCTGAACACCAGCCAATCGATGATTTCAGACACCGCGAACGCCGTGGCGCTGGCCAAAGCGATGGAGGGATCGGAGGTGACGTAGGACAGCACCAGCGCCGCCAGCATGGCGATGATTGCGCCGTGCCCAAAGCGCGTTTGCACCATGTCGCGCAGCACGAATACCAAGCCGCCCCAAGCCGACCAGATGATGTCCAGGTGCGGCGCGGTGGAGAAGGCGAAGTTGATCAGCACGACACTGCTGATGTAGGCGATGAGGAAAATCATGGGACGAAAAGACACCTGTAGGAGCGAGCTTGCTCGCGAAGGACGTTAACGATTACGCGTAAAATCAGGTACCTCATAGCGCCCTCAGGTTTTCGCGAGCCAGCTCGCTCCAACAAGGGGCGCGATGAATGTCCGGAGTTACTTGCCAAGCATCCACACCAACCCACTCGCCTTCGCCCGTTCATGACACAACCCCAGCACCACCCGGCGCTCGTCATTGTTCATGCGGCTCCAGCGCGTGATCTCTTCGACCGTACGCTGGCAGCCCGTGCAGATATCTTCCTCATCCAGCGCGCAGATATTCACGCACGGCGAGGCGACCGGTCTTTCGGGTGTAGTCATTCTTCCTGCTCAACCAGATCACGCGCATAACGCTGGGAGTTATGCACATAGTGCGCGGCGCTGGCTTCGAGCATTTTCTTCTGCGGCTCGGTCAGTTCACGCACAACTTTGCCCGGCGAGCCCATCACTAGCGAACCATCAGGGATTTCCTTGCCTTCGCCGATCAGCGAATTGGCGCCGATGATGCAGTTCTTGCCAATTTTCGCGCCGTTCAAAATCACCGCATTAATGCCGATCAGGCTGTAATCGCCAACCGTGCAGCCATGCAGCATGGCGTTGTGGCCGATGGTCACGCCGGTGCCGATGGTCAGCGGATAGCCCATGTCGGTATGCATCACTGTGCCGTCCTGCACATTGCTGTTCTTGCCGATCAGGATCAGTTCGTTGTCACCGCGTAACACGGCGTTGAACCAGACGTTGGCGCCCTCTTCCAGTTTCACCTTGCCCACCAGCACGGCATTGGGGGCGACCCAGCTCTGTGGATGGGTGTCGACACGGGCGTCGCCCAAGCGGTATTTCATCTTGTTTTCCTCAGGGCTCACGGTGATTGGCCATTCGAACGATGGCTTCAGCCGTTGATGCTTCAGGTATTGATAAAGCTTTTCGGCGGCTGATGCAGGCTGATTTTCGCGTCATAGAGCAGGTTGATCAACTCGACGATCATGATCGCCGTCAGCCCCCAGATCTTATATTCACCGTAACGGTAACTGGGTACGTACCAGCTGCGACCCTGGTAATCGATACGATGGGTATGTTCGCGCGGGTCTTTGCGAAAGAACTCCAGCGGTACGCTAAATACCGCGGCGATTTCAGCATCGTTGGGCTGGTACTCGACAAAATCGGGGATCACGCCGACATAAGGCGTGACTTTGATGCCATGCAGGGAGATCAGCGGACTTAGCGGGCCGATGATTTCAACCAGTCCGGGCGGCAGGCCAATTTCCTCTTCGGCCTCACGCAAAGCGGTGAAGATCAAATCCGGGTCTTCCGGATCGCGACGCCCACCGGGGAAGGCAACTTCGCCGCCGTGGGTCGAGAGTCCGCTGGCACGCAGGGTCAATACCAGCTCCGGCTCGTCACTGCGGGTGATCGGCACCAGAACGGCGGCCTCGGGGAAACGTTTGTCGGTCTCCAGCGTGCGCGGTGTGTGGTTGCTTACCCTATGCAGTAGCTCGTCCAGCATGAGTGTTCTCGATCTGTGCCTTACCCCGCATCATGCACCAATCAATGCGAGCGCCCAAGCCCCCGAAACCTGTCGTGTCGCGAAACGACAACTTGCCGACCGACACCGCTGCACGCCAAGATAGGCGCAGCATTCAGGAACCCCAGCATGAAATTTTGCAGCCAGTGCGGTAACCCGGTCACCCAGCGCATTCCCGAAGGCGATTCGCGGCTGCGATTTGTCTGTGATAGCTGTCAGACCATTCACTATCAGAATCCCAACATCGTCGCCGGTTGTGTCGCAACCTGGGGCACGAAGGTGTTGCTGTGCCGCCGCGCCATTGAACCGCGCCTCGGCTACTGGACGTTGCCCGCAGGTTTCATGGAAAACGGCGAGACCATCGAACAGGCCGCCATCCGCGAAACCGCCGAGGAAGCTTGCGCGCGGGTGCGCAACCTGAGCATCTACACATTGATCGACGTGCCGCACATCAGTCAGGTGCATGTGTTCTTTCGCGCCGAGCTGGTCGATCTGGACTTTTCTGCCGGCCCCGAGAGCCTCGAAGTGCAACTATTCGACGAAGCCGACATTCCTTGGGACGAGCTGGCTTTCCGCACGGTGGGACGTACCTTAGAATGCTTCTTCGCTGATCGGCGTGTTGAGGAGTATCCGGTTCGTTCGGAATCGATTCCGCCGTTGGTGCAGCCTGTCATTATTTGATTCGGAATGTGAAATTTTTTGCAAAAGCAAAAGATCGTCCGCCTGCGGCTCAAGCCTGAGGCAGCACCTACAATTAGATAGTCGCAACACCTCTTAGGGATATCGTTTTAATGCGCTGGTTGCTTGCCCTGTTCTGCCTGTCGTTCATTGCCGTGTCCCAGGCTTCCACCGTGGTGACCCTGGATGGCAAACCGATCGAAAAAGTGCTGGTGCTCAAATCGGCTCATCAACTGCAGTTGATCGCCGACGGCAAGCCGCTGAAGACCTATCGCATTTCCCTGGGCAAAGGCGCGAAAAAAGGTCCGAAACTGATTGAAGGCGACAAGCGCACACCGGAAGGCTTCTATTGGATCGACTGGCGCAAGACCAGCGACAAATTCAACCTGTCGATGCACATTTCCTATCCGAACATCAGCGATTCTGCACGCGCCCGACGTGAAGGCGTCGAACCTGGCGGGATGATCATGATCCACGGCACGCCGGATTCGGAAGAAACCCCGGAAGACCTGTTCCACACCCTCGACTGGACCGACGGCTGCGTCGCCATGCGCAACGTTGATATGCGCGAAGTGTGGAGCCTGGTGCCGGACGGCACGATGGTCGAAATCCGCCCTTAACGGCCCATTGCAACCCAGACCTGGAAAGTGCAAAGCACGCCAGTTCGATTGCGCGGTGTTTAAACCGCCAGCAATTATTAGAACAATCAGGGCTGATCCAAGCAATTAAATCTCGCTAAAAGCTTGCCCAAGAGTATTCCTCTCAATTTTTTTCGACCGCTTGCCATCCTTTCCCCTCGCGGTTAGGGTTGAGGGCATGAAAACCTCTCACACCCTCATTCAGCTTCGCCAGCACCGCAGCCTGTGCCTCGTCAGCGCACGACTGCCAGGCTGAATCGCTACGCCTCGTCCTACGCTTTTCCAAGAAGATTCGTCACACCGGCAGGCCGCCTCTTTTCGGCCCAGACAATAAGGAATTTCCCGATGAGCATGCTCAAAGATCCGTCTTCGAAATACCGCGCGTTCCCCGTCATCAACCTGCCGGATCGTACCTGGCCGTCGAAAACCATCGACGCCGCGCCGATCTGGTGCAGCTCCGACCTGCGTGACGGCAACCAGTCGCTGATCGAGCCGATGGACGCGGTCAAGAAGCTGCGCTTCTGGAAAACGCTGGTGCAGGTCGGCGTGAAGGAAATCGAAGCCTCGTTCCCGGCTGCTTCGCAAACCGACTTCGACTTTGTGCGTACCCTGATCGAAGGCAACCACATCCCGGACGACACCACCATCCAGGTGCTGACCCAGGGCCGTGAAGACCTGATCGAGCGCACCTTCGAATCCCTGCGCGGCGCGAAGAAAGCCATCGTTCACTTGTACAACGCTACCTCGCCGTCTTTCCGTCGCATCGTCTTCAACCAAGACAAGGACGGCATCAAGGCCATCGCCGTCAACGCGGCCAAGCTGTTCGTCAAATACGCGGCGATGCAGCCAGACACCGAGTGGACCTTCGAATACTCGCCGGAAACCTTCAGCGCCACTGAGCTGGAGTTCGCCAAGGAAGTCTGTGATGCGGTAATCGAGGTGTGGAACCCGACGCCTGAGCACAAGATGATCCTCAACCTGCCGGCCACCGTTGAATGCGCAACGCCGAACATCTACGCCGATCAGATCGAGTGGTTCGGCCGCAACATCAATCGTCGTGACAGCGTGATCATCAGCCTGCACACGCACAACGACCGTGGCACTGGCGTCGCTGCCACCGAGCTGGGCCTGATGGCTGGTGCCGATCGCGTCGAAGGCTGCCTGTTCGGCAACGGCGAGCGTACCGGCAACGTCGACCTCGTCACCGTTGCCCTGAACATGTACACCCAGGGTCTCGACCCTCAGCTGGACTTCTCCGACATCGACGGCGTGCGCAAAGTCGTCGAAGAGTGCAACCAGATTCAAGTTCACCCGCGTCACCCGTACGTTGGCGACCTGGTGCACACCGCGTTCTCCGGCTCACACCAGGATGCCATCCGCAAAGGCTTCTCTCAGCAGAAACCGGACGCTCTTTGGGAAGTGCCGTACTTGCCGATCGACCCGGCCGATATCGGCCGCAGCTACGAAGCGGTGATCCGCGTCAACAGCCAGTCGGGCAAGGGCGGCATCGCTTACTTGCTGGAGCAGGAATACGGCATCAGCCTGCCACGTCGTATGCAGATCGAGTTCAGCCAGGTCGTGCAGCGTGAAACCGACCGCCTGGGCCTGGAGATGACCGCCAAGCAGATCCATTCGTTGCTGATCAGCGAATACTTGCAAGCCAACACCCCGTACGCGCTGGTCAGCCATCGCCTGCAGGAAGAAAACGGCAACAGCAACGTCGAAGTGGAAGTGGCAAGCCAGGGTCAGGGCGAAACCAACCTGCATTGGCGCGGCAAGGGCAACGGTGCGCTGGAAGCACTGGTGGCTGGTCTGCCGGTTCCGGTGGAAATCATGGACTACAACGAACACGCGATCGGCGCGGGCACCAATGCCAAAGCGGCGGCCTACATCGAGCTGCGTGTGAACGGCGAGCGTGCAGTGCACGGCGTGGGCATCGACGAAAACATCACCACGGCCAGCTTCAAGGCGCTGTTCAGCGCGCTGAACCGATCGTTGAGCCAGCCGGAAGCAAAGGCGGCATAAGCGTTCGCTGAAACGCAAAAGGCCCCGAAGTGCGAACTTCGGGGCCTTTTTTGTTTGTGCTGTTTGAAGATCAAGAGATCGCAGCCTTCGGCAGTTCCTGCCCTGGAATGCGTTTCCTGTAGGAGCTGCCGAAGGCTGCGATCTTTTCGGGCCTATCCTGCCCTGGAATGCGGTCCCCTGTAGGAGCTGCCGAAGGCTGCGATCTTTTCCGGTCTCAGGTGAACTCGAACGTATCCGCATCCAGATTCGCTGGAAACCGCGTGCGGTAGGCCGCCAGCTCCGCCGCATCCAGCACCACCTGAAACACTCCATCGGCCTCCCCCGCGCCCAGCAACGTCTCACCCTGGAAATCCAGCACCTGGCTGTCCCCGGTGTAGGCAAAGCCCTTGCCGTCGGTGCCCACTCGATTCACCGCCGCGACATAACACAGGTTTTCAATCGCCCGCGCCGGCAGCAAGCGGTTCCAGTGCTGGCGCCGTGCACCAGGCCAGTTTGCGGTGTACAGCAGCAGGTCGGTGTCCTGCGCGTCCCGGCTCCAGACCGGGAATCGCAAGTCATAACAAATCAGCGGCCGCACCCGCCAGCCTTTCAATTCGAACTGCACCTGACGCTCGCCCGGGGTGTAGTGGTTGTGCTCACCCGCCATGCGAAACAGATGGCGCTTGTCGTAGTGCAGCACCTCGCCGTCCGGGCGCGCCCATAACAGGCGATTGCGATGGCTGCCATCACTGGCTTGCACGATGACACTGCCGGTAATCACCGCGTCGAACTTCGCCGCCTGCAGCCGCAGCCATTTGCTGGTGGGGCCGTTCTCCGGCTCGGCCAGGGTCTGGGATTCCATGGAGAAACCGGTGGTGAACATTTCCGGCAGGATGATCAGGTCGGCGCCACGCGCCTGCTCCAGCAACTGCTCGAAGTGCTCCAGGTTGGCCTGGCGGTCATGCCAGGCGAGCGTGGTCTGGACCAACGCGATGGTCAGGTTCGGCAAGGCACTCAGATCACGCATAGTTTTTCCGCTGCTTCACGCAGGGTCTCCTCGCGTTTGGCGAAGCACAGGCGTATCAGGCGCTGGCCTGCGGGCGGGCTCTGGTAGAACACCGAGATCGGGATACTGGCCACGCCGTGTTCGCGGGTCATCCAAAGCGCCATGTCGACGTCATTGAGGTCCGGACGAATCTGCGAATAGTCGACCAGCTGGAAATAAGTGCCCGCGACCCGTTTGAAGCTGAATCGCGAGGGCGCCAGCAAATCGCAAAACAGGTCGCGCTTGGCCTGATAGAACGCCGGCAGCTCCTCGACATGTTCGGGATGCTCGGCCATGTAATCAGCCAAAGCGTATTGCAGCGGGGTGACGCCGCAGAAACTGACGTACTGATGGACTTTGCGCAGCTCGGCAGTCAGCGCCGGCGGTGCGACGACGTAGCCGGTTTTCCAGCCAGTGACGTGGTAGGTCTTGCCGAACGAGCTGACCACGAACGCACGTTGATACAGTTCTTCGTGGGCAAGCACGCTGACGTGGGGCACGCCGTCGAACACCAGGTGTTCGTAGACTTCGTCACTGATCAGGTAAATGTCACGATCGCGGATAAGCGCTGCCAGTTGATCGAGTTCCGCTCGACTGATCAGTGCGCCGCTCGGGTTGTGCGGGGTATTGATGACGATCATCCGCGTACGCGGCGTAATGGCTTCAGCGAGTTTCTGGAAGTCGATGGCGAAATCATCCAGCCCCAGCTGCACGTGCACACAACGACCGCCGGCCAGCTCGACCGACGGTTCATAACTGTCGTAGCACGGGTCGAATACGATGACTTCGTCGCCGCTGTTGATAACCGCCTGGATCGCGCAGAAGATCGCCTGGGTGGCGCCCGGGGTAATCGTCACCTCATTGTCGGCATCGACGTTGATACCGTAGCTGCGAGCGATCTTGGTAGCTACCTGCTGGCGCAAGGCCGGCAGGCCGGTCATTGGCGAGTACTGGTTGTGGCCCTGGGCGATGTGCCGGCCGACCGCGTCGCACAGCGCCTGCGGGGCATCGAAATCGGGAAAACCCTGGGACAGGTTCAGCGCGCCGGTTTGCGCCGCGAGCTGCGACATCTGAGTGAAGATAGTGATGCCGACATTCGGCAGCTTACTGGTGATCATCGGTGATTCCCTGCTCTGCACCCGGCTCTAACGGCGGCGCGGGAGAGCCCGAGGATAGCCCATACGGCGCCCATAAAAAAAGGGCGCCATAAGCGCCCTTTTTGGAACCCGATCCTGTGGGAGCGTGGCTTGCCCGCGATGGCCACACCACGATGTAACAGATACACCGCGTTTTCGTTCATCGCGGGCAAGCCCGCTCCCACAGGAGCCGGACAAGCCTTGAATCAGCGCTTGTCGCGGCGCTTCTTGTCAGCTTTCTTGTGGTGCGACATCAAACGACGCTTCTTGTTGACCTGGCGGTCTGTCAGCGTGGTTTTTTTGCCTTCGAACGGGTTGTCGCCGCCCTTGAACTCGATGCGGATCGGCGTACCGACCAGCTTCAGCACACGGCGGTAAGTGTTCTCCAGATAGCGTACATATGACTTCGGCACTTTCTCGATCTGGTTACCGTGGATCACGATGATCGGCGGGTTCGCACCACCCAAGTGGGCGTAACGCAGCTTGATCCGGCGGTTGTTGACCATCGGTGGCGCGTGCTCGCCAACGGCGTCTTCGAGAATCTGGGTCAGACGGTTGGTCGGCCAGCGGGTGACCGCCGACTTGAACGAGTTCTGTACCGAGGCGTAGAGGTTGCCCACGCCAGTACCGTGCAGTGCCGAGATGAAGTGGATGTCGGCGTAATCAACGAAGAACAGACGACGCTGCAGCTCGACCTTCACGAAGTCGCGCTCGCTCGGCGTCATGCCGTCCCACTTGTTGATCGCGATGACCAGCGCACGACCCGACTCGATGGCGAAGCCCAGCAGGTTGAGGTCGTGATCGACCACGCCTTCGCGGGCGTCCATCACGAAGATCACCACGTTGGCGTCTTTGATCGCCTGCAGGGTTTTGACCACGGAGAACTTTTCGACTTCTTCGTGGATCTTGCCGCGCTTGCGCACACCGGCGGTGTCGATCAGCGTGTACTTCTCTTCATTCCGTTCGAACGGGATGTAGATACTGTCGCGCGTGGTGCCCGGCTGGTCATAGACGATAACCCGGTCTTCACCGAGCATACGGTTGACCAGAGTCGACTTGCCGACGTTCGGACGGCCGATGATGGCAATCTTGATCCCGTCTTTTTCGCTTGGGCCAGGAATGCGCTTGGCTTCCTCGCCTTCAGCAACGATCTCTTCTTCGCCGTCTTCCGGCTCTTCTTCGTCCCGCGGGAATTCACCCAGAGCGATTTCCAGCATCTGTGTGATGCCACGACCATGAGCACCGGCGATCGGAATCGCGTGGCCCATGCCCAGCGGAGCGAATTCAGCGCGGGCCATTTCCGGGTCGATATTGTCGACCTTGTTGGCCACCACGTACGAGCGCTTGTTACGTTTGCGCAGGTGTTCGGCGATCATCTGGTCGGCGGCGGTGAAACCGGCCTTGGCATCTACCAGGAACAGCACAACATCTGCTTCTTCAATGGCCAGCAGCGACTGCTCGGCCATTTTTTCGTCCATACCGTGCTCGTCACCGGAGATACCACCGGTGTCGACCAGAATGTAGGAACGCCCTTGCCACTTGGCCTCACCGTACTGGCGATCACGGGTCAGACCGGACAAGTCGCCGACGATGGCGTCGCGAGTCCTGGTCAGGCGGTTGAACAAGGTGGACTTGCCGACGTTCGGTCGGCCCACCAGGGCGATTACGGGAACCATGCGGCTCTCCACTTCGTTATTTCAGAAAATACAAAAGCCGCTGCGAGGCAGCGGCTGGTGCTCGGGGCAACACTGTGGGAGTGAACAGGTTCACTTCCACAAGTGAAGCTGCCTGGGGTGTTATCCCCAAGCATAGTTGTTACTTGATGGTCAGGGCTTCCAGTTTGCCACTGTTGCCATATACATAAATCGTGTCACCCACCACCAGCGGACGGGCACGCAGGCCGTCGCTGTCGATGCGCTCACGGCCGACGAAACGACCGTCAACCTGACTCAGCAGGTGCAGATAACCTTCCAGGTCACCCACTGCAACATAGCTGGAGAACACTTCCGGAGCCGACAGTTGACGGCGAGCCAGCGAATCGTTGCTCCACAAGGCTGTGGTGGAACGTTCGTCGACGCCTTCAACGGTGCCCGACGACAGGCTCACGTAGACGCTGCCAAAACCCTGGGCGACACCGGCATAGCTGGAAGCATCACGCTGCCAGAGCTGACGACCGCTTTCCAGGTCCAGTGCCGCAACGCGACCCTGATAGCTGGCAACGTACAGCGTACCGCCGGACAGCAGCAGACCGCCGTCGATGTCGACAACGCGCTCCAGTTCCGAACGACCCTGTGGAATCGCAATGCGTTGTTCCCAAACCGGCACGCCGTTGGAAATGTCCAGAGCGACTACTTTACCGGTCGACAGGCCAGCCACCGCAAGGCGGTTGGTGACCAGCGGAGCACTGGTGCCACGCAGGGTCAGAACGGCCGGAGTGCTGTCATACACCCAGCGTTGGCTACCGGTGGAGGCATCCAGGCCGATCAGACGATCATCCTGAGTCTGAACCACCACCACATCACCATTGCTGGCAGGCGGCGCGAGGACTTCGCTGGACACGCGAGCGCGCCATTTCTCTTCACCGCTGCTGGCATCCAGGGCAACGATTTCGCCTTTGAGCGTGCCGATCATGACCAGCCCGTAACCCACGCCAACGGCGCCGGAAACTGGCAGCTCAAGATCTTTTTCCCATTTGACGTCGCCATTGCTGCGATCCATCGACATCACCACACCGGTGACGTCGGCGGCATAGATGGTGTCGCCATCGATCGCCGGGACCAGCATGTTGTAGGTTTCGCCCTGACCGTCACCGATCGAACGACTCCACTGCTTGTGCAGAACCACTTCTTCTTTGAAGTCGGTCAGTTCGGCCGGTGGCAATTCTTTTTTGCTGTTGCTGCTGCAACCCGCGGCCAAAATGGCCAGAGCCAGCAATGCTGCATGCTTCCAACGGATCACGTCACGCATCCCCTTTGGCCAGGTCGTCCAGCTTGATTTGTAGGCCACCTACTGCCGCTTCATCCGACAGTGCCGCCTTGGCTTTTTGATACGCCGCGTTTGCTTCATCGGTACGACCCAGCTTCACCAGCAGGTCGCCCTTGAGTTCTTCGCGAGTGGCCAGGAACGCTTTGTCGGCGTCGCCGTCGAGCAGTTTCAGGGCGTCATCGGCCTTGTTCTGCGCGCCGAGCACCTGCGCCAGACGCTGACGGGCGATTTCGCCCAGCGCCGGGTTGGCCGGTTTGTCGACAATGGCTTTGAGCTCGGTCGCGGCGTCATCCAGCTTGCCGCTGTCGACTGCGACCTTGGCCACGAACAGGCTGCCGTACTGCGCGTACGCGGTGCCGCCGAATTCGCTGTTGAGCTTGCCGGCCAGATCCGCAACGCGCGCCGCATCAGGCTTGCCGTCAGGCGTCAGCGTGGTTTCCAGCAGTTGCTGATAGAGCACCGAGGCGCCTTGCGACTGGTTGCTCTGGTATTTGTGATAAGCCTGCCAGCCGAACACGATAACCAGTGCCAACAGGCCGCCGGTGACCAGAGGTTTGCCGTTGCGTGTCCACCAGTCCTTCAAATCCGCCAACTGTTCGTCTTCGGTACTCGACACCCCAATACTCCTTAATCGCTAAATCGGCTGTTAAGACAGCTTCAACCCTGCACGACGCAGGTGGCCAGGTGAGCGGCGAGCGCATCCCAGGCAATGCTTTGTTGTTCGCCCTGGCCACGCAGGGGTTTGAAACCTACCACTTGCTGGGCCATTTCGTCGTCACCCAGGATCAGTGCGTACAACGCACCGCTCTTGTCGGCTTTCTTGAACTGGCTTTTGAAACTGCCGGCGCCGGCATTGACTTGCAGACGCAGGTTTGGAAGTTGATCACGAACACGCTCAGCCAGAGCCAGACCGGCCAGTTCGGCCTCTTCACCGAAGGCGCAGAGGTAGACGTCGACCTGACGGGAGATCTCTTCGGGGATCTGCTCGAGGGTTTCGAGCATCAGGACCAGACGCTCGATGCCCATGGCGAAACCAACACCGCTGGTCGGCTTGCCGCCCATCTGCTCGACCAGACCGTCGTAACGACCGCCCGCGCAGACAGTGCCCTGGGCACCGAGTTTGTCGGTGACCCATTCGAAAACGGTTTTGCTGTAGTAATCGAGACCACGCACCAGCTTCGGGTTGAGCACGTAAGGAATGCCAACGGCATCCAGGCGCGATTTCAAACCTTCAAAGTGAGCGCGGGATTCGTCATCGAGGTAGTCAGCCATCTTCGGCGCATCGACCAGCACCGCTTGAGTGTCGGCATTTTTGGTGTCGAGCACGCGCAGCGGGTTGGTTTTCAGACGGCGCTGGCTGTCCTCGTCGAGCTTGTCGTGGTGCGCCGAGAGATACTCAACCAGCGCTTCACGATAACGACCACGGGACTCGCTGGTACCCAGGCTGTTCAGTTCGAGTTTGACCGCGTCACGAATGCCCAGCTCGCCCCACAGACGCCAGGTCATGATGATCAGCTCGGCATCGATGTCCGGACCGTCGAGGTTGAACACCTCCAGACCGATCTGGTGGAACTGGCGATAACGACCTTTCTGCGGACGCTCGTGACGGAACATCGGACCGATGTACCAGAGTTTCTGGACCTGGCCACCGCCGGTGATGCCATGCTCCAGCACCGCACGTACGCAGGCAGCCGTACCTTCGGGACGCAGGGTCAGGGAGTCGCCGTTGCGGTCCTCGAAGGTGTACATCTCTTTTTCGACGATGTCGGTCACTTCGCCGATCGAGCGCTTGAACAGCTCGGTGAACTCGACGATCGGCATGCGAATTTGCTTGTAACCGTAGTTATCCAGCAGACGCGCCACAGTGCTCTCGAAATAACGCCACAGCGGGGTCTGTTCGGGCAGGATGTCATTCATGCCACGAATGGCTTGCAGAGACTTGCTCACTTTAAATCCTTAAATTCGTTCGGCGCTTCAGTCAGGCTCAGCCGCGCGCAATTACGGCAGCGTCAGCTTCGACCTTTTCGGCCGCTTTCTGGCGGATCAGCCTTTCGAGCTCGTCCACCAGATTGTCATTCGTCAGTTTCTGCGACGGCTTGCCGTCGATGTAAATCAGGTTTGGCGTACCGCCGGTCAAGCCGATATGGGCTTCCTTGGCTTCGCCGGGGCCGTTGACCACACAACCGATCACCGCGACATCCAGCGGCACCAGCAGGTCTTCAAGGCGCCCTTCCAGCTCGTTCATGGTTTTCACCACATCGAAGTTCTGCCGCGAGCAGCTCGGGCAGGCGATGAAGTTGATGCCACGGGAACGCAGATGCAAAGACTTGAGAATGTCGTAACCGACCTTCACTTCCTCGACCGGGTCGGCCGCCAGCGAGATGCGGATAGTATCGCCAATCCCTTCGGCGAGCAGCATACCTAGGCCCACGGCGGATTTCACCGTGCCCGAACGCAATCCACCGGCTTCGGTGATGCCCAGGTGCAGCGGCTGGACGATTTCTTTCGCCAGCAAGCGGTAGGCTTCGACGGCCATGAACACGTCGGAGGCTTTCACGCTGACCTTGAAGTCCTGAAAATTCAGGCGTTCAAGATGCTCAACGTGACGCAAAGCGGATTCGACCAGTGCGGCCGGGGTCGGCTCGCCGTATTTCTTTTGCAGGTCTTTTTCCAGGGAACCGGCGTTGACCCCGATGCGAATCGGAATCCCGCGGTCACGGGCAGCATCGACCACGGCGCGCACGCGGTCTTCACGACCGATGTTGCCCGGGTTGATACGCAGGCAGTCCACGCCCAGTTCGGCCACGCGCAAAGCGATCTTGTAGTCGAAGTGGATGTCGGCAACCAATGGCACCTTGACCAGTTGCTTGATCTTGCCAAACGCCTCGGCGGCGTCCATGTCCGGTACCGAAACGCGAACGATGTCGACGCCAGCGGCTTCCAGACGATTGATTTGCGCAACAGTGGCGGCAACGTCATTGGTGTCGCTGTTGGTCATGCTCTGCACAGCGATCGGCGCATCGCCGCCCACCGGTACGTTGCCGACCCAGATCTTGCGCGAAACGCGACGTTTGATTGGAGATTCGCCGTGCATGACTATTGACCCAACTTCAGGCGAGCAGTCTCGCCACTGGTGAACGGAGCGACATCGACCGGTTGGCCGTTGTAGCTGACCTGCGCGCCACGGGCATAGCCCAGACGCACGGCAAATGGTGGCTTGCCGGCAACAGACAGGTTGTCGCCCTTGCGCTTGAGGCCACTGAACAACACTTTACCGCTGGCATCGCTGACTTGTGTCCAGCAATCGGCGGTGAATTGCAATGAAACCTGGCCTTGGCCGGCCACTGCCGCAGTCGGTGCAACGGCAGCAGCACTTGGCGCAACCGGCGCAGTCACCACCGGCGCTGGCACGGCAGGAACGGCAGGAGCAGGAGTCGCCGGGGTCGCAGCGGCCGGCGCAGTGTTTGGCACAGGCGCGGACGGTGTGGTCGGTGCAGGGGCCGGGGCCGGGGCAGTCGCTTCAGCTTGCGCCGCAGTGTTGCCCTGCGGCAGTGCCAGCGCGGTGCCGCCCTCGGCCTGACCTTCCACGACGGCCTGGTCTTCCGGCTCGTCCAGCGGATGGATCTGCGTGGTGCCATCGGCACCTTCGACTTCGACGTGCTCCGGGCTCAAGGTGGTCAGGTCCTTGGCACGCTGGGAGGTTTGATCCTGCCACCAGAAGAAACCACCGCCGATCACGGCAACCAGCAGCAACAGGCTGACGATTCGCAAAATGGTATGGGAAACCCGCACCGGCTCTTCGATACGGCCCAGGCTGTGCACGTTGCTGCCCTGGGAATCGGTGCCGGTGGATTGGTCGAATTGCTGAACCAGAACCGTCTGGTCCATGCCGAGCAATTTGGCATAGGCGCGAATGTAACCGCGAGCGAAGGTATGCCCCGGCAGCTTGTCGAAAGCGCCGGCTTCAAGATTGCTCAGGGAAGTCACGGTGAGGTTGAGCTTGAGGGCCACTTCGGCCAGCGACCAGCCATTGCTTTCGCGGGCCTGGCGCAAGGTCTCACCGGGGTTAACGCGATTCGCTGATACAACTTCGGGATGCGCCGCTTTCATCATTGCTCCGACAGGTATTGCTGATATTCCGGCGTACCGGGATAGAGTCGTTTTAATTGCAGGCCATAACTGGCGGCCTTGTCGCGATCTTCAAACACTTTTGCCAGCCGAACGCCGAGCAATAGACTACGTGCATTTTGTTCGGTCAGCAGGCTGAATCGGTCGTAATAGTCACGTGCGGGCACATAATGCCTGTCTTCGAAGGACAACTCAGCCATTTCCAGCAACGCGCGCGGTTGTTGACGGTTCAAACGCAGTGCTTTTTCCAGCTGCTGCTGCGCCAGATCACGCTGACCAAGCTTCGCCGCCGTCATGCCAAGGTTCTCGAACACACGCGAACGCTCAGGATACAGGGTATCGGCCGCGGCCTGTTCAAAACGCTCGTAGGCTTCCTTGTAACGCTGTTCTTCGTAGAGAAAACTGCCGTAATTGTTGAGCGTGCGGGCATCGCCGGGACGGGAGGACAAAGCCTTGCGGAAATGCTCGTCAGCCAGTGCAGGCTCCATTTCGGCCTGAAACACCAGCCCGAGCGCAGCGTTGGCGTCAGGATCCGAGCTGTCCAGCTCCAGCGCTTTCTTCAGCGGCACCTTGGCCCGCTCGGTCATGCCCTGCTGCAAGTACCCCAGCCCCAACTGCACGTAGGCAGCCCGCGCTTCATCGCGGCCCTTGCTGGTCTTCATCGGGTTGTAGTCACCCGACAGGACACAACCAGCACACAGGCTGGCCAACAGCAACAGCAGCGCAAAGCGCAGGGACATAGAGATCCTCTCTTAGTTAGTGTTCGCGGCGTTCTGTGCCAGATCGCTGTCGGCGCTTAACTCACGCACGGCGATGTAACGTTCGCTGCGACGGGTGCGATCCAGCACCTGCCCTACCAATTGACCACACGCGGCGTCGATGTCTTCACCACGGGTGGTGCGGACAGTGACGTTGAAACCGGCCTGATGCAACTGATCCTGGAAACGACGGATCGCGTTGTTGCTCGGACGCTCGTACCCGGAGTGCGGGAACGGGTTGAACGGAATCAGGTTGATCTTGCACGGAATGTTCTTCAGCAGCTCGACCATCTCGACGGCGTGTTCAACCTTGTCGTTGATGTCTTTGAGCAAGGTGTACTCGATGGTCAGCACACGCTTTTCGCCCAGGGACGACATGTAGCGCTGGCACGACTCGAGCAGCATCTTAAGCGGATACTTCTTGTTGATCGGCACCAGTTGATTACGCAATGCGTCATTGGGTGCGTGCAAGGACAACGCCAGGGACACGTCGATGTGCTTGGAAAGCTCATCGATCATCGGCACCACGCCCGAAGTGGACAGGGTCACGCGGCGCTTGGAGATCCCGTAGCCCAGGTCATCCATCATCAGATGCATGGCGGCGACGACGTTGTCGAAGTTCAGCAGCGGCTCACCCATACCCATCATCACCACGTTGGTGATGGCACGGTCGACGGTTGCCGGGACGCTGCCGAAAGATTTGTTGGCAATCCACACCTGGCCGATGACTTCGGCGGCGGTGAGGTTGCTATTGAAGCCTTGCTTGCCGGTGGAGCAGAAACTGCAATCCAGGGCACAGCCTGCCTGGGACGAAACGCACAGAGTGCCGCGTTTGCCCTGGGGAATGTATACGGTCTCGACGCAGCTGCCGGACGCCACGCGCACCACCCACTTACGGGTGCCGTCGGTGGAGATGTCCTCGCTGACCACTTCCGGACCACGGACTTCAGCAATAACCTTGAGCTTGTCGCGCAAGGCCTTGCTGACGTTCGTCATGGCGTCGAAATCATCGACACCAAAGTGGTGAATCCATTTCATTACCTGACCGGCACGGAAACGCTTCTCCCCGATTGAGTCGAAGAATTTTTCCATTTCCTGTTGAGTCAGACCCAGCAGGTTGGTTTTTACAGTCGATGTAGTCATGGATTCACCTTCACTCTTAAGCCAATGCTTAGCGAGTGGTTACTTCAGTAGCTGCGAAGAAGTACGAGATTTCACGAGCAGCTGCGGCTTCGGAGTCCGAACCGTGAACAGCGTTGGCGTCGATGGAATCAGCGAAGTCAGCGCGGATGGTGCCGGCAGCAGCTTCTTTAGGGTTGGTAGCGCCCATCAGCTCACGGTTCAGAGCGATAGCGTTTTCGCCTTCCAGAACCTGAACAACAACAGGACCGGAGATCATGAAAGCAACCAGGTCGCCGAAGAAACCACGAGCGCTGTGCTCAGCGTAGAAGCCTTCAGCTTCAGCTTTGGACAGTTGCTTCAGTTTCGAAGCTACAACGCGCAGGCCTGCTTTTTCGAAACGAGTGGTGATCTCGCCGATGACGTTTTTTGCAACAGCGTCAGGCTTGATGATGGAGAAAGTACGTTGAACAGCCATGGTGTAACTCCAGAAACGGTAATTTGCGAAAAATTAAACCCGCGAATTATACGCGGGTTCTTGGGTATTGCCTAACCTGCGAGGACGATCAGTCGGCTTCTTCGATCCAAAGCGCCTGAACCGCTTCCAACACCTTCTCCCCACAGCGGCCGGAGGTGTTGTCAAAATCGGGAAGTTCCATGATCCATCGCTGCAGGTCTACGAAATTGACCGACATTGGATCGACATCCGGCCTGGATTCGGCCAGTTCTTCTGCAATGCGCTGAACATCATTCCAACCATAACTCATGACAGTAATACCAATCAGTGCGGCGCTTCGGCAGCGTGGTTGAGCGAATACTTCGGGATCTCGACGGTGATGTCTTCTTCACCAACAATAGCCTGGCACGCCAGGCGCGATTGCGCTTCCAGACCCCAGGCGCGATCGAGGAAGTCTTCCTCCAGCTCGTCAGCCTCTTCCATCGAGTCAAAACCCTCGCGGATGATGCAGTGGCAGGTCGTGCAGGCACAGACGCCGCCGCAGGCGTTTTCCATCTCGATGTGGTGCTCGTGCGCCAGATCCAGGATGGAAGTACCCGACTCAGCCTCGACCACCATGCCCTCCGGGCAAAATTTGTCGTGGGGCAGAAAAATGACCTGCGGCATCAGATATCCTCGATTTCATTCAGATTGCGCCCCGACAGAGCGGCTTTCACCGTCAAATCCATGCGGCGGGCAGCAAAAGCATCGGTCACTTGCGACAGACGTTTGGTCTGCTGCTCGATGGCGTAACCATCAGTACCTTTCATCAGTTCGGTCAGTTCCTGAACCTGCATGTCGATGACCATGCGCTCTTCGGCGTCGAGCAGGCGCTCGCCATCGACCTCAAGGGCCGCCTGCACCGCCTCGATCAGGCGCTGCGCATCGACTTGCTGCTCGCGCAGAACGCGGGCGACCTTGTCGTCGTTGGCGTGCTGGAACGAATCTTTCAGCATCTTGGCGATTTCGCCGTCGGTCAAACCGTAGGACGGCTTGACCTGAATGCTCGCTTCAACGCCCGAACCCAGTTCACGGGCGGAAACGCTGAGCAGACCGTCGGCATCGACCTGGAAGGTCACGCGAATTTTCGCCGCGCCCGCCACCATCGCCGGGATGCCGCGTAATTCGAAGCGTGCCAGCGAGCGGCAGTCACTGATCAATTCACGCTCGCCTTGCAGCACGTGAATCGCCATGGCCGACTGGCCATCTTTGTAGGTGGTGAAGTCCTGGGCACGGGCAACGGGGATGGTGGTGTTACGCGGAATCACCTTCTCCATCAGGCCGCCCATGGTTTCCAGGCCCAGGGACAACGGAATCACGTCCAGCAGCAGCAACTCACCACCATCGCGCTTGTTGCCTGCCAGGGTATCGGCCTGGATCGCGGCACCGATGGCCACCACTTGATCCGGGTCGATTTCAGTCAGGGGCTGACGACCAAAGGCTTCGGCCACTGCTTCGCGAACACGCGGCACACGAGTCGAACCGCCGACCATAACCACTGCGTGCACTTCTTCAAGCTCAATACCCGAGTCGCGCACCGCCCGGCGACAGGCTTTCAGGCTGCGAGCGACCATCGGCTCGATCAGCGCATTGAAGGCTTCACGGCTCAGTTCGGCTTTCCAGTCGCCATAGGCCACTTCAACCGATGCCGCATTGGTGAGCGCTTCCTTGGCCGCGCAAGCGGTTTGCAGCAGATTGCGTTGTGCGCCCGGATCGAGATCGGCGGACAGACCGGCGCTCTCGATGATCCAGCCGGCAATCGCGTGATCGAAGTCATCGCCGCCCAGCGCGCTGTCGCCGCCAGTAGCCAAGACTTCGAAAACGCCGCCAGTCAGACGCAGAATGGAAATATCGAAGGTGCCGCCGCCCAGGTCATAAATCGCGACCAGGCCTTCGGCATGTTGATCCAGACCATAAGCCACGGCCGCAGCGGTCGGCTCGTTGAGCAGACGCAACACATTCAGACCGGCGAGCTTCGCCGCATCCTTGGTAGCCTGACGCTGAGCATCATCGAAATACGCCGGAACGGTGATTACCGCGCCAACCAATTCGCCACCGAGGGTCGCTTCAGCGCGCTGACGCAGCACTTTGAGGATATCGGCGGAGACCTCGACCGGGCTCTTCGGGCCCTGCACAGTGTCGATGAACGGCATGTGCGATTCGCCACCGACAAAGCGGTATGGCAGCTGCTCGCCCAATTGCTTGACGTCGGACAGACCACGACCCATCAAGCGCTTGACCGAGAGCACAGTGTTCAAAGGATCGGAGGCGGCGGCCAGCTTGGCCGATTCGCCGACTTCGACGCGATCGGCGTGGTAACGCACGGCGGACGGCAGGATAACCTGCCCGTCAGCGTCGGCCAGCGGCTCGGAAAGACCACTGCGCAACGCAGCGACCAGCGAATTGGTAGTGCCCAAGTCGATCCCCACAGCCAGACGACGCTGGTGCGGTTGAGGACTTTGGCCGGGTTCGGCGATCTGCAGTAGGGCCATCGTGATCAGGACTTATCTGTATATCAGGCGTGCGACCGGAGCGGCACTGGGTTAATCGTCGAGGCGCTCTTCTAACTGGCGCACTTCGTAGGTGAGCTTGTCGAGGAACTGCATGCGCCGCATCAGGCGTTCGGCCTGTTCGCGTTGCGCTGCATCATCCCAACAGGCTGCGAAGCTTTCGTTGAGTTCTTCCTGGGCCACTTTCAGGCGCCGCTTGAATAACGCGACACCGTCGAGATCGGCGCTGTCCTGGAGGTCTTCGAGCTCTTCGCGCCATTGCATCTGCTGCAAAAGAAACTCGGGGTCATGGACCGTGACCTCCATCGGCACTTCATGCCCGCTGATATTCAGCAGGTAGCGTGCACGCTGGGGCGGGCTCTTGAGCGTCTGGTAGGCGTCGTTCAGCCGGGCAGACTGCTCAAGCGCCGACCGCTGCTCGCGCTCGGAAGCGTCAGCAAAACGGTCAGGATGAACGCCGCGCGCCAACTCACGATAGCGCGTGGCCAACTGCTCGAGATCCAGACGGAAGCTCGGTTGCAGCTCGAATAAAGCGAAATGACAAGGAATACCCACGACAAGCCTCAGATGTTGAAGCTTTCGCCGCAGCCACATTCACCGCGTACGTTGGGGTTGTTGAACTTGAAGCCTTCGTTCAACCCTTCCTTGACGAAATCGAGCTCGGTGCCGTCCAGGTAGGCCAGGCTTTTCGGGTCGATAATCACTTTTTCGCCGTGACTTTCGAACACCTGATCCTCTGCAACCACCTCGTCGACAAACTCCAGCACGTAGGCAAGGCCGGAACAGCCTGTGGTGCGAACACCCAGACGAATCCCTTCACCTTTGCCGCGCCCATTGAGGGAGCGTCGCACGTGTTGAGCAGCCGCTTCTGTCATGCTGATAGCCATCGGTGACTCCTTACTCGTCGCCAAATCCAGAAAGTCAGATCAAGCCTTTCTTCTGCTTGTAATCGCGAACAGCCGCTTTGATAGCGTCTTCAGCCAGTACCGAACAGTGAATTTTCACTGGTGGCAGGGCCAATTCTTCGGCCAACTGAGTGTTCTTGATGGTTTCTGCTTCGTCCAGGGTCTTGCCCTTCATCCACTCAGTGGCGAGGGAGCTGGAAGCGATAGCCGAACCGCAGCCGTAGGTCTTGAATTTGGCATCTTCGATGATGCCGGCTTCGTTGACCTTGATTTGCAGACGCATTACGTCGCCGCATGCCGGAGCGCCGACCATGCCGGTGCCGACATCAGGATCTTCCGCGTTCATCTTGCCGACGTTGCGCGGGTTTTCGTAGTGGTCGATGACCTTTTCGCTGTAAGCCATGATTCTTAATCCTCACTCATCAGAGAGTCGCTCTTAAAGCCCTGCAACCTTGGTTTACAGGGCCGGTTCGCGGCGACTTGAAATCAGTGTGCCGCCCACTCGATTTTCGAAATGTCGACACCGTCTTTGTACATGTCCCACAGCGGCGACAGAGCGCGCAGCTTGGTAACGGCCTCGCAGACTTTCTGCGCGGCGTAGTCGATTTCTTCTTCGGTGGTGAAACGGCCGAAGGTGAAGCGGATCGAGCTGTGTGCCAGTTCGTCGTTGCGGCCCAGGGCGCGCAGTACGTACGAAGGCTCCAGCGACGCCGAGGTGCATGCCGAACCGGACGATACCGCCAGATCCTTGAGCGCCATGATCAGCGACTCGCCTTCAACGTAGTTGAAGCTCAGGTTCAGGTTGTGCGGAACGCGGGCGGTCAGGCTGCCGTTGACGTACAGCTCTTCGAGGTGCTCGACCTGCTTGTAGAAGCGGTCGCTCAACGCTTTGATACGGACGTTTTCAGCAGCCATGTCTTCTTTGGCTACGCGGAACGCTTCGCCCATGCCCACGATCTGGTGGGTCGCCAGGGTACCGGAACGCATGCCACGCTCGTGACCGCCGCCGTGCATGGTCGCTTCGATGCGCACACGCGGCTTGCGGCTGACGTACAGCGCGCCGATGCCTTTAGGGCCATAGGTTTTGTGTGCAGAGAACGACATCATGTCGACTTTCAGCTTCTGCAGGTCGATCTCGACCTTGCCAGTGGACTGAGCGGCGTCGACGTGGAACAGAATGCCCTTGGAGCGGAGCAGTTCACCGATAGCGGCGATGTCGTTGACGGTGCCGATTTCGTTGTTCACGTGCATCACGGAGACCAGGATGGTGTCTTCGCGCAGTGCAGCTTCAATCATCGCCGGGGTGATCAGACCGTCGGTCTGAGGATCGAGGTAAGTCACCTCGAAACCTTCACGCTCCAGTTGGCGCATGGTGTCGAGGACAGCCTTGTGCTCGATCTTGGAGGTGATCAGGTGCTTGCCCTTGGAGGCGTAGAAATGTGCCGCACCCTTGATTGCCAGGTTGTCGGACTCGGTAGCGCCGGATGTCCAGACG
Source organism: Pseudomonas sp. TH10 (assembly GCF_016651255.1). Taxonomy (GTDB): domain Bacteria; phylum Pseudomonadota; class Gammaproteobacteria; order Pseudomonadales; family Pseudomonadaceae; genus Aquipseudomonas. The sequence goes on along the minus strand of NZ_JAEKEG010000097.1, from coordinate 9,904 downwards.
ATTTCACGCGGATCGGCGTTGACCAGATCGGCCACCTGACGACGGGCGTTTTCGACGGACTCTTCAGCTTTCCAGCCGAACACGTGGGAACGGGACGCCGGGTTACCGAAGTTTCCGTCGACCAGCAGGCATTCACTCATTTTTTGCGCAACGCGCGGATCAACCGGTGTGGTTGCAGAGTAATCAAGGTAAATCGGCAATTTCATGGACTATCTCCTAAATCAGGGCTGGCGTGCCGCTAGCTCTTCGGCTGTCATTCGACGGCGGACGCTTCAATCTTGTCCAGGCGTGGCGCCTTGCTGTTGCAACGGCGCTGGTCCTGACGCTGGGCTACTTCTTGCACCTCACGGCGAGTCACAAGATCAGCCAAGCTGATACCGCTTAGAAATTCGTGAATCTGCAGGCTCAAGTCGCACCACAGATGATGGGTCAGGCAGGTGTCGCCGGAATGGCAATCGCCCTGGCCCTGGCACTTGGTCGCATCGACCGATTCGTTCACCGCATCGATCACCTGAGCGACCTGGATGCCCTGCATGTCGCGGGACAACTGGTAGCCACCACCAGGACCGCGAACACTGGAAACCAGGTTGCTGCGGCGCAGCTTGGCGAAAAGCTGTTCGAGGTAGGACAGGGAAATGCCTTGGCGCTCGGAGATATCGGCCAGGGACACGGGCCCGTGCTGCGCGTGCAACGCCAGGTCAAGCATGGCGGTCACGGCGTATCGGCCTTTTGTAGTCAGTCGCATGGACAGTTACCACGGAGTTCAGAATGGGCGGGAGTATGCAATTCCCGAGCATTTAAGTCAACTATAAGACCTAGTGCTTTAGTCGGGTTTACCCGCAAAAGAGCGCGCGCATCATAGCAAAGGCTGGCGGCATGCAGCCAGCGGTACCGAGTCGACGTTCAATCGCGGGCAAGCCCGCTCCCACAGGAGTTTTCGGTGAGCGCACAATCTGTGCATCATCCGAGACCCTGTGGGAGCGGGCCTGCTCGCGATGAAGTCGGCCGGGTTTAACCGGCCTGACTCTGATCCTTATCCTTCACGCAGGCGAAATCCTCTTCACGCAACTGAGGCAGATCTTTGGCGCAGTAATTACTGCCCAGATCCTTCAGCGCGCCACACATCCCCTCCAGCCGACCGTCCACCGCTTGCAGGTGGTCGAGCAACTGGCCGATGGCGCGCGCCACAGGGTCAGGCATGTCCTCGCTGACGCCGTAGGCATCAAAACCGATCTTCTCGGCCATAGCCTTGCGCTTGGCGTCCTGCTCCTCATCGGACTTGACGATGATCCGCCCCGGAATACCCACAACAGTCGCGCCCGGCGGCACTTCTTTGGTCACGACGGCATTGGAGCCGACCTTGGCACCCGCACCCACGGTGAACGGGCCGAGCACTTTGGCGCCCGCCCCCACGACAACACCGTCACCCAGCGTTGGATGGCGCTTGCCCTTGTTCCAGCTGGTGCCACCCAGTGTCACGCCCTGATAGATAGTCACGTCATCGCCGATCTCGGCGGTTTCACCGATAACGATGCCCATGCCATGGTCGATAAAGAAACGTCGACCAACCTTGGCGCCCGGATGAATCTCGATCCCGGTCATCCAGCGACCGAAGTTCGACACCAACCGTGCCAGCCATTTCAGTTCGTTGCGCCAGAGCATGCCCGCCAAGCGATGAATCCAGATGGCATGCATGCCGGGGTAGCAGGTCAGGACTTCAAAAGCGTTACGCGCCGCCGGGTCTCGATGGAATACGCTCTGGATATCTTCACGCAAACGCTCAAACATCATTCAGTCCTTCCGCTTCAGAAGCTCACCACGGGCCGCTTTTTGGGTTTCCGTGAGGATGCCTCGCAAAATATTCATTTCCGCCCGGCTGACCGAGCTGCGTCCGTACAACCGGCGCAGGCGCGCCATCAAGTGCCGTGGTTTTTCCGGATCGAGGAATTCGATGGCGACCAGCGTCTGCTCCAGATGCTCATAGAATCGCTCCAGCTCATCCATGGTCGCCAGCTCGGCGCTTTTCACCGAGGCCACTTCTTCTTTCTCGATCTTGCTTGGCTGACCTTGCGCGGCCAGCCAGGCCATGCGCACTTCGTAGCTCAACACCTGCACCGCCGCCCCGAGATTCAGCGAGCTGAACTCAGGATCGGAGGGGATGTGCACGTGAAAGTGACATCGCTGCAGCTCGTCATTGGTCAGGCCGGAATCTTCACGGCCGAACACCAGGGCGATTTCGGCGCCCTGCCCGGCCTCTTCGACCACTTTGGTGCCGCACTCGCGCGGATCCAGCAGCGGCCAAGGGATACGACGATCACGGGCGCTGGTGCCGAGCACCAGATTGCAGCCGACCAAGGCGTCTTCCAGAGTGGCGACGACTTGTGCATTTTCAAGGATGTCACCCGCACCGGAGGCCCGGGCATCGGCCTCGTGGTGCGGGAACAACCGTGGTTCAACCAGCACCAGCCGCGACAGGCCCATGTTCTTCATGGCACGCGCAGCCCCGCCGATGTTGCCGGGGTGGCTGGTATTGACCAGGACGACACGAATGTTCTGCAGCAAGGGAGGCGCTCTCGGACACAGGAAAGGGGTGCAAATCTTACAGAACAGCCTACCGTTAAGCTATGAAAGCGAACAGCGTCCTTCACCTGAAGAAAAGTTCTGATAGAATGCGCGGCTTTCTTTAACAACCTTAGGTGACACATCCATGCAGCCCATGCTGAATATCGCGCTGCGCGCCGCCCGCAGCGCCAGTGAACTGATCTTCCGCTCCATCGAGCGCCTGGATACCATCAAGGTCGACGAAAAAGACGCCAAGGACTATGTATCCGAGGTCGATCGCGCCGCTGAACAGAAAATCATCGACGCGCTGCGCAAGGCTTACCCGAACCACTCGATCCGCGGTGAAGAGACTGGCCTGCACGCCGGTACCGGCATCGAAGGCGAAGAGTACCTGTGGATCATCGATCCGCTGGACGGCACCACCAACTTCCTGCGCGGCATTCCTCACTTCGCCGTCAGCATCGCCTGCAAATACCGCGGTCGCTTGGAACACGCAGTGGTTCTGGACCCGGTTCGCCAGGAAGAATTCACCGCCAGCCGTGGTCGCGGTGCCCAACTGAACGGTCGTCGCCTGCGCGTCAGCGGCCGCACCAGCCTGGACGGCGCCCTGCTGGGCACCGGCTTCCCGTTCCGTGACGACCAGATGGACAACCTGGAAAACTACCTGGGCATGTTCCGCGCCCTGGTTGGCCAGACTGCCGGCATCCGCCGCGCGGGCTCGGCGAGCCTGGACCTGGCTTACGTGGCAGCCGGTCGTTTCGATGCATTTTGGGAGTCGGGCCTGTCCGAGTGGGACATGGCTGCAGGCGCCCTGCTGATTCAAGAAGCCGGCGGCCTGGTGAGCGACTTCACCGGCGGTCACGACTTCCTTGAAAAAGGCCACATCGTTGCCGGCAACACCAAATGCTTCAAGGCAGTACTGACGGCGATCCAGCCGCACCTGCCGGCTTCGCTGAAGCGCTAAGCTTCCCGCGAAACGAAAAAAGCACCCTTCGGGGTGCTTTTTTATGCCTGAAATCCGACTCCGCGCTTACCACCACCCCATATAGGAGCGAGCTCGCTCGCGATGGCCGTCAACGGTAGCGCGGGCTTCCAGAATGAACGCGGTTACTGGTAGTTATTCGCGACCAGGCTCGCTCCTACAGCGCATTGGTGGCATCCGCATATTCGAGGCACAAAAAAAGCACTCCAATCGAGTGCTTTTTTCAATCTGCAGCCGGGCGACTTACTGAGCCGGCTCGTTCTGTGACAGCACCAGCTTGCCTTCCTTATCGACCGGAATCTGGTTGCCTGGATCGCGATCCATCCGCACCTTGCCTTCCTTGCCATCCAGCGAATAACGGACGTCATAGCCCACGACCTTGTCGCTGATGTCATTCACCGTGTTACAGCGAGTCTGGGTCGTGGTGTAGGTATCACGGTTTTGCATGCCTTCCTGCACCTTGTTACCGGCATAACCGCCACCGACCGCACCAGCGACCGTGGCAATCTTCTTGCCGGTGCCGCCGCCGATCTGGTTACCGAGCAAACCACCGCCGACCGCACCGATTACCGTACCGAGGATCTGGTGTTGATCCTTGACCGGCGCCTGGCGAGTCACGGCGACGTCCTTGCACACTTCACGTGGAGTCTTGATCTGTGTTTTGACCGGCTCAACGGCCAGCACTTGCGCATACTCAGGGCCGCTTTTTACCAGGCTGTAGGTGGCAACAGCACCCCCGGCAGTCACACCGACAGCACCCAATACCGCACCAACCAGCAACGACTTGTTCACATGAACCTCCTGACCATCACATGCGGGACATCGCCCGCGCTTCTCCCAGCCTTGGAGCATAAAAAAAGGCGCGAGTTCAACTCGCGCCTTTTTTGGCAGACAGCTGGAAAAGCGATGGCCGTTATGGACGGTCGTCGACTTCCTTCTCGGTGTTCGCCGGTGGAATCAGGTCTTCGCTGCTCAGGTTCAGCCAGATCAGCACCACGTTAGCGATGTAGATCGACGAGTAGGTACCCGCCAGAACACCGATAAACAGCGCAATGGAGAAGCCCCACAGGTTGTCACCACCGAAGAACAACAGCGCCGCAATCGCCAGCAACGTGGAGATCGAAGTAGCCATGGTCCGCAACAGGGTCTGGGTGGTCGAGATGTTGATGTTCTCGATCAGCGTCGCCTTGCGCAGCACCCGGAAGTTCTCTCGAACCCGGTCGAATACCACAATGGTGTCGTTCAGCGAGTAACCGATGATCGCCAGCACCGCCGCCAACACCGTCAGGTCGAAGGTGATCTGGAAGAACGACAGGATACCGATGGTCACGATCACGTCGTGGATCAGCGAAACGATGGCGCCGACCGCGAATTTCCACTGAAAGCGGAAAGCCAGGTAGATCAGGATGCCGCCGAGCGCCAGCAGCATGCCGAGGCCGCCCTGGTCGCGCAGCTCTTCACCGACCTGTGGGCCGACGAACTCGACTCGCTTGACCGTCGCCGGGTTGTCGCCACCGACTTTCAGCAGCGCTTCCGCCACCTGATGACCCAACTGCGGGTCTTCACCCGGCATCCGCACCAGCAGGTCCGTAGTCGCACCGAAGCTCTGCACGATCGCTTCGTGATAACCCGAACTCACCAACTGCTCGCGCACCTTGGTGACGTCGGCCGGACGCTCGTAGGTCAGCTCGATGAGCGTACCGCCGGTGAAGTCCAGACCCCAGTTCATGCCCTTGTGGAAGACGCTGAAAATAGCCAGCACCGTAAGAAACACTGTGACGCCGAACGCGAAGTTGCGAACGCCCATGAAGTTGATTGTACGTAACATGGCAGCCCCTTAAATCCACAACTTCTTGAAGTCACGTCCGCCAAAGATCAGGTTGACCATTGCGCGGGTCACCATGATGGCCGTGAACATCGAGGTAAAGATCCCGAGGGACATGGTCACTGCGAAACCTTTGACCGGGCCGGTGCCCATGGCAAAGAGAATGCCGCCGACCAACAATGTGGTCAGGTTGGCGTCGAGAATCGCGGTGAATGCCCGGCCGAAGCCTTCGTTGATTGCACGCTGCACGGTCATGCCGGCGGCGATTTCTTCACGGATCCGCGAGAAGATCAGCACGTTGGCGTCGACCGCCATACCCATGGTCAATACGATACCGGCGATACCCGGCAGGGTCAGCGTAGCACCCAGCAGCGACATCAGCGCCAGCAGCAACACCATGTTCACTGCCAGAGCGACGGTGGCGATGATGCCGAAGAAGCGGTAGATGGCGATAATGAACAGGGAGACAAACAGCATGCCCCACAGCGACGCATCGATACCTTTGGTGATGTTGTCAGCACCCAGGCTCGGGCCGATTGTGCGCTCTTCAGCGAAGTACATCGGTGCCGCCAGACCACCGGCACGCAACAGCAGCGCCAGCTCGGACGATTCGCCCTGACCGTTCAGGCCAGTGATACGGAACTGAGCACCCAGCGGCGACTGAATGGTCGCCAGGCTGATGATCTTCTTCTCTTCTTTGAACGTTTGAACTGCAACGTCCTTCTCGACGCCATCAACCACTTGCTTGACGTAAGTGGTCACCGGACGCTGCTCGATGAAGATCACCGCCATGCTGCGACCGACGTTGTTACGGGTTGCACGGCTCATCAGCTCGCCACCGTGGCCATCCAGGCGGATGTTCACTTCTGGCGTGCCTTGCTCGCCGAAACCAGCCTTGGCGTCAGTCACCTGGTCACCGGTGATGATCAGGCTACGCTCGATCTGAGCTGGTGGACGCTTGCCTTCACGGAACTCGAAGGTTTCGGAAGTGGCTTTCGAAGCACCTGGCTCTGCAGCCAGACGGAACTCAAGGTTGGCCGTCTTGCCGAGAATACGCTTGGCTTCGGCAGTGTCCTGCACGCCCGGCAGCTCAACCACGATGCGGTTGGCACCTTGACGCTGAACGATCGGTTCGGCAACACCCAGCTCGTTGACGCGGTTACGTACCGTGGTCAAGTTCTGCTTGATGGAGTATTCACGGATTTCCGCCAGCTTGGCCGGGGTCATCGCCAGACGCAGCACCGGTTGACCGTTGAGGTCGGCCGGAACAATGTCGAAATCATTGAAGTTCTTGCGGATCAGCGCACGGGCCTGCTCGCGGGAATCTTCATCACTGAAGCCCAGCTGAATGGCACCGCCCAGTTGCGGCAGGCTGCGATAGCGCAGCTTCTCTTTGCGCAGCAGGCTCTTGACGTCGCCTTCGTAGACTTTCAGGCGTGCATCGAGGGCTTTGTCCATGTCCACTTCCAGCAGGAAGTGCACACCACCGGACAAGTCCAGACCCAGCTTCATCGGGTGCGCGCCAAGATTGCGCAGCCATTGCGGGGTGGTCTGTGCCAGGTTCAGCGCGACGACGTAGTCATCACCCAATGCCTTGCGCACAACGTCCTTGGCTGGCAGTTGATCTTCTGCCTTGCTCAGACGGATCAGGCCGCCCTTGCCGTTTGCCGCCAGCGTGGCTGCCTTGACGTTGATCCCGGACTCTTTGAGCGCGGTACTTACGCGATCAAGATCGGCTTGATTGACCTGCAGTGCCGTGCTGGCGCCGCTGATCTGGATAGCCGGGTCATCGGGGTATAGATTCGGAGCGGAATAAATCAGACCGATCGCCAGCACCGCCAGGATCAGAATGTATTTCCACAGAGGATATTTGTTCAGCATCACGCCGCCCGTTATGACGCGGGGCGCCTTGCGCGCCCCGTCGATTGAGTAGAAGTTGTTGCTCTTAGATCGCTTTCAGCGTGCCTTTTGGCAGCGTGGCAGCGATGGCGCCTTTCTGGAACTTCATTTCCACGGTGTCGGAAACTTCCAGAACCACGAAGTCATCGGCCACTTTGGTGATCTTGCCGGCGATGCCGCCGGTGGTGACCACTTCGTCGCCCTTCGCAAGGCTGCTCAGCAGGTTCTTCTGCTCTTTGGCGCGCTTGGCCTGTGGACGCCAGATCATCAGGTAGAAGATGACCAGGAAGCCGACCAGGAAAATCCACTCGAAGCCGCCGCCCATTGGGCCGGCAGCAGCCGGTGCAGCCGCGTCAGCCATGGCGTTAGAGATAAAAAAGCTCATTTAGCACTCCAGTTGCAAATGTTGAATCTTGGGGTCAGAAAACTCAGTCCAAAGGCGGAACGGGGAGCCCGCGTTTGGCGTAGAAGGCATCGACAAAGGCGGCCAATGTACCCTGTTGAATAGCCTCGCGCAAACCAGCCATCAGCACCTGATAATGGCGCAAGTTATGGATGGTATTGAGCATGCTTCCCAGCATTTCGCCGCACTTGTCCAGGTGATGCAGATAAGCGCGAGAGAAGTTCTGGCAGGTATAGCAATCGCAGGTCGGATCCAGCGGCGATTCATCATGGCGATGGAACGCGTTACGGATCTTCAGCACGCCGGTATCAATAAACAGATGCCCGTTGCGGGCATTACGGGTTGGCATCACGCAATCGAACATGTCCACACCGCGGCGCACACCCTCAACCAGATCTTCCGGTTTGCCAACGCCCATAAGGTAACGAGGTTTGTCAGCCGGCATCAGGCCCGGCAGATAATCGAGCACCTTGATCATCTCGTGCTTCGGTTCGCCCACCGACAGACCGCCGATGGCCAGGCCGTCGAAGCCGATCTTGTCGAGGCCTTCCAGCGAGCGCATACGCAAGTCCTGGTGCATGCCGCCCTGCACGATGCCGAACAATGCTGCGGTGTTGTCACCGTGGGCATTTTTCGAGCGCTGAGCCCAGCGCAGCGACAATTCCATGGAAATGCGAGCGACGTCTTCATCCGCCGGGTACGGCGTGCATTCGTCGAAGATCATCACGATGTCCGAACCGAGATCGCGCTGCACCTGCATCGATTCTTCCGGGCCCATGAACACTTTGGCGCCGTCGACCGGTGAGGCAAAGGTCACGCCCTCCTCCTTGATCTTGCGCATCGCGCCCAGGCTGAACACCTGGAAACCACCGGAGTCGGTCAGGATGGGGCCTTTCCACTGCATGAAGTCGTGCAGGTCGCCGTGCTCCTTGATCACTTGGGTGCCAGGACGCAGCCACAGGTGGAAGGTGTTGCCCAGAATGATTTCTGCGCCAGTGGCAACGATGTCACGCGGCAACATGCCCTTGACCGTGCCGTAAGTACCCACCGGCATGAAGGCCGGGGTCTCGACGGTGCCACGCGGGAAGGTCAGACGACCACGACGGGCCTTGCCATCGGTGGCCAGGAGCTCAAAGGACATGCGACATTCGCGACTCATTCTGTTTCCTCTGCGCCGGTTTCTTTAGGGGCTGTAGGTGCGGGATTACGGGTGATGAACATCGCATCACCGTAGCTGAAAAAGCGGTAACCGTTGTCGACGGCGGCCTTGTAGGCGGCCATGGTTTCGGGATAACCGGCAAATGCCGAAACCAGCATCAACAGCGTCGATTCCGGCAAATGGAAATTGGTCACCAGGGCATCGACCACATGGAACGGCCGGCCCGGGAAGATAAAGATATCGGTGTCGCCACTGAACGGCTTGAGCACGCCATCGCGCGCGGCACTTTCCAGCGAACGCACGCTGGTGGTGCCCACAGCAATCACTCGACCGCCGCGCGCACGGCACGCAGCCACCGCATCGACCACGTCCTGGCCGACTTCGAGCCACTCGGTGTGCATGTGGTGATCTTCAAGTTTTTCGACGCGCACCGGCTGGAACGTCCCCGCGCCAACGTGCAGCGTGACGAATGTAGTCTCGACGCCCTTCGCGGCAATCGCTTCCATCAGCGACTGATCGAAATGCAGCCCCGCTGTCGGCGCCGCCACCGCGCCCAGGCGCTCGGCGTACACGGTCTGATAACGCTCGCGATCCGAGCCTTCATCCGGACGGTCTATATAAGGAGGCAACGGCATGTGCCCGACGCGATCAAGCAGCGGCAGCACTTCTTCAGCGAAGGCCAGCTCGAACAACGCATCGTGACGGGCCAGCATCTCGGCCTCGCCACCGCCATCAATGAGGATCTTCGAACCCGGCTTCGGCGACTTGCTGGAACGCACATGGGCCAGCACGCGATGCGTATCGAGCACTCGCTCAATGAGGATTTCCAGCTTGCCGCCGGACGCTTTCTGCCCGAACAGCCGCGCCGGAATCACCCGGGTATTGTTGAACACCATCAAATCGCCCGGGCGCAAATGCTCAAGCAAATCAGTGAATTGACGGTGTGCAAGGGCACCGCTGACCCCATCCAGGGTCAACAGGCGACTGCCGCGACGCTCGGCCAAAGGGTGGCGGGCGATCAGCGAATCAGGGAGTTCGAAGGTAAAGTCAGCAACGCGCATGATGGGGTTCGTC
>NZ_JAEKEG010000096.1 GCF_016651255.1 Pseudomonas sp. TH10 | reverse complement strand
TGATGACACGGCCTACAGCTTGCTCGGCTCTCAGTTGGAAGCGTTGACGCAGGAGCGGGAACTCCTGCTGTCCGCCAGCACCTATAGTCAGCGGGCAACGGCCTCGGCGTTGTTGCCGGGCGCGCTGATCAGTCGGTTAACCCTGACCCTGTAAATCCACAAATCCTTGTAGGAGCGAGCTTGCTCGCGAAAAACCGGAGAGCGCTGAGGGGCATCAGATGCCCCGCGTTATCGTTGACAACCATTGCGAGCAAGCTCGCTTCTACAGAGTGCGTTGTTCCAATAGACAAGAGGTTCCATGCCCACTCGCCCGCCTCTCGACGCCGTCACCGCCCGCTGGTTGCCGTGGGTCGTGGCCATTGCGTTCTTCATGCAGTCCCTCGACGGCACCATTCTTAACACCGCCTTGCCCGCCATGGCCCGTGATCTCGCCGAAGACCCCTTGCGCATGCAGGGTGTGGTCATTTCTTACATGCTCACCGTGGCATTGTTGATCCCCGCCTCAGGCTGGATCGCCGATCGCTTCGGCACCAAGAAAATCTTCTTCGGTGCGATCCTGCTGTTCAGTTTCGGCTCGCTGCTCTGCGCGTTGTCGAGCAGCCTGACCATGCTGATCGGTGCCCGCGTGATTCAAGGCCTCGGCGGCGCATTGATGCTGCCGGTCGGACGCCTGGTGGTCTTGCGCGCTTACCCGAGATCCGAACTGGTGCGGATCATGGGTTTCATCACCATCCCCGGCCTGCTCGGCCCGTTGATCGGCCCGACCATGGGCGGCTGGATGGTCGAATACCTGACGTGGCACTGGATCTTCCTGATCAACCTGCCGGTCGGCGTCATCGGGTGCTACGCGGTGTGGAAATTCATTCCTGACCTGCGCGGCACCGAGCGCACACGTTTCGACAGTTTGGGTTTCCTGTTGTTTGGCGCGGCGATGATCCTGATCACCATCGCCATGGAAGGCCTCGGCGAACTGCACTTGCCGCACCTGCGGGTGATGTTGCTGTTGTTCGGCGGCATGGCCTGTCTGGCCGCGTACTGGCTGCGCGCCGGGCACATTGAAAACCCGCTGTTCTCGCCATCACTGTTCAAAACGCGGACCTTTGCCGTTGGCATCCTCGGTAACCTGTTCGCGCGCCTGGGCAGCGGTGCCTTGCCGTTTCTGGTGCCGTTGCTGCTGCAAGTGGCGCTGGGCTACTCGCCGTCCCAGGCCGGCATGAGCATGTTGCCACTGGCCGCCGCAGCCATGGTGGCCAAGTCGGTGGCTCGGCCGCTGATCGAACGCCTGGGTTATCGCATCGTGCTGACCGGCAACACCCTGGCTCTGGGGGTGATGCTCGCGAGCATGGGCCTGGTCAGCGAGCAGACGCCCTATTGGCTGCTGTTGGGCATGCTGGCGATCCTGGGTGCAATCAACTCGCTGCAATTCACTGCAATGAACACCGTGACCCTGATCGACCTGGACGATGCCAGCGCCAGCAGCGGCAACAGCTTGCTGTCCGTGGTTGCGCAATTGTCCCTGAGCCTGGGAGTTGCTTGCGCCGGCGCTTTGCTCGGCGGCTTCACCGCCGAAGTCGGCAATGACGGCGTGGACACAGTGCTGGGCGCCTTCCAGCTGACCTTCGTCACCGTGGGAATCATGGCGATGCTGGCGGCTGCCATCTTCTCGCAGCTATCAAAGGAAGACGGACGGCGTGTCAAACGTCCAGAGGAGCACATCGAACCTTAGTTTGCGGACGACAAGTGGCTGCGCCTGGCGACTTTCCGTCCGGAAAATACAGGCCAGTAGCCACGGGGCTGCTACACTGCGCGACATTTTGTTTTGCAGGCCAGTCCCGTGACCACCATCGCCACCGCTTTTAACACTCTGCCGCTGTCCGCCGCCATGCTGGCTAACCTCGACTCACTCGGTTATGCCCAGATGACGCCGATCCAGGCGCAGAGCTTGCCGGTGATCCTCAAGGGGATGGACCTGATCGCTCAGGCCAAGACCGGCAGCGGCAAGACCGCCGCGTTCGGCATCGGCCTGCTGAACCCGATCAATCCGCGCTATTTCGGTTGCCAGGCGCTGGTGATCTGCCCGACGCGCGAGTTGGCCGACCAGGTCGCCAAGGAAATCCGTCGCCTGGCCCGCGCCGAAGACAACATCAAGGTTCTGACCCTGTGTGGCGGCGTGTCATTCGGCCCGCAGATCGCTTCGCTGGAGCACGGCGCACACATCATCGTCGGCACGCCGGGGCGCATTCAGCAGCACCTGCGCAAAGGTTCGCTGGTGCTCGATGGCCTGAACACGCTGATCCTCGACGAAGCCGACCGCATGCTCGACATGGGTTTCTACGACGCCATCGAAGACATCATCGTCAAGACGCCAGAGCGTCGTCAGACCCTGCTGTTCTCCGCGACTTACCCGGTGGGCATCAAGCAACTGGCCTCGAAATTCATGCGTGATCCGCAAACGGTAAAAGCCGAAGCGTTCCACGATGACACGCAGATCGAACAGCGTTTCTACGAGATTTCCCCGGAAGACCGTATGAGTGTGGTGACCAAAGTCCTGCACCACTTCCGCCCGGCGTCCTGCGTAGCCTTCTGCTTCACCAAGCAGCAAGTGCAGGAAACCGTTGATCACCTGACCGCCAAGGGCATTTCCGCCGTCGGCCTGCACGGCGATCTGGAACAGCGCGACCGCGATCAGGTGCTGGCGATGTTCGCCAACCGCAGTACTTCGGTACTGGTTGCCACCGACGTCGCCGCCCGTGGTCTGGACATCGATGCGCTGGACATGGTGATCAACGTCGAACTGGCCCGCGATTCGGAAATCCACATTCACCGCGTCGGCCGTACCGGTCGTGCTGGCGAGAAAGGCATTGCGATCAGCCTGGTCGCACCGGGGGAAGCACACCGTGCTCAGGCCATCGAACAGCTGCAGAAATCGCCGCTGAACTGGGATCAGGTCGATAACCTCAAGTCCCAGGGCCTCGCGCCGTTGCAGCCGCCGATGACCACGCTGTGCATCGGTGCTGGCCGCAAGGACAAAGTGCGTCCGGGCGACATTCTTGGTGCACTGACCGGCGATGCCGGTATTCCGGGTGCGCAGGTTGGCAAGATCGCGATCTTCGACTTCCAGGCTTACGTGGCCGTTGACCGCACCGTGGCCATGCAGGCCTTGCAGCGCCTGAACGACGGCAAGATCAAAGGCCGTTCGCTGCGCGTACGCATTTTGTAATCGATCTTCCACCCAAAGGAGATCCCCTGTGGGAGCGAGCCTGCTCGCGAAGGCAATCTGTCAGTCGACATCAATGTTGAATGACACACCGCTTTCGCGAGCAGGCTCGCTCCCACAGTTTGTTTTGTAGCGACCCACCATGAGGACACCGTTTTGCGCTCTACCGAAGTCGTGATCATTGGCGCTGGCGCCGCAGGGTTGATGTGTGCACTGACCGCCGCCGGACGTGGGCGTCAGGTGTTGCTGCTCGACCATGCGAACAAGGCCGGCAAGAAAATCCTGATGTCGGGCGGTGGCCGCTGCAATTTCACCAACATGTACACCGAACCGAGCAATTTCCTCTCGCACAACTCGCACTTCTGCAAATCCGCGCTGGCGCGTTATACCCAGTGGGATTTCATCGGCATGGTCGGCAAGCACGGCGTGCCGTATCACGAGAAGAAACTCGGCCAGTTGTTCTGCGATAACAAGTCCAGCGACATCCTCGAAATGCTCCTCACCGAGTGTGATCAGGTCGGCGTAGAGCTGCATCTGGACACTTCGATACAGACCATAGAGAAAGTCGAAAGCGGATACTTGCTCGACACCACTCTCGGCCAGGTCCAGTGCCAGTCGCTGGTGATCGCGACCGGCGGTTTGTCGATCCCGACGCTGGGTGCCACTGGTTTTGGTTATCAGGTGGCCAGGCAGTTCGGCCATGAATTACTGCCGACCCGCGCCGGTCTGGTGCCATTCACCATCACCGACCAGCTCAAGGAGTTGTGCACCGAGCTGTCCGGCACGTCGGTGGATTGCCTGGTCAGCTGCAACGATCAGAGCTTTCGCGAGAACATCCTGTTCACCCATCGCGGCCTCAGCGGGCCGGCGATTTTGCAGATTTCCTCGTTCTGGGAGTCTGGCGACGCCGTCGAGATCAACTTGATGCCCGACCATGATGTCCCAGCCTGGTTGCAGCAACAGCAAGCCGAACGCCCGAACAGTGAGCTGAAGACCTTGCTGGGGGAAATCTTCACCAAGAAGATGGCCAACCTGCTGGCCGACAACTGGTTCGTCTCCAAGCCGATGAAGCAGTACACCCATGGAGAATTGGCCGAGATTGCCGAGAAACTGGCCAGCTGGAAGGTGGTACCGGCAGGGACCGAAGGGTATCGAACGGCAGAGGTGACTCTGGGCGGCGTCGACACCCACGAGGTGTCGTCGAAGACCATGGAATCACTGAAAAGCCCTGGGCTGTATTTCATCGGTGAAGTGCTGGATGTCACCGGCCACCTGGGCGGCTTCAACTTCCAGTGGGCCTGGGCTTCAGGCTACGCCGCCGCGCAGTACGTCTGAAACACCGCGCGACGCACCCTGCAGGAGCTGCGTAGGAGCTGCGTAGGAGCTGTCGAGTGCAGCGAGGCTGCGATCTTTTGATCCAATACATCAAGATCAAAAGATCGCAGCGTCCCGCAGCTCCTACGGGACCGTGTTCTGCCGGACAAGGAACACTTTTTGCTGTCAGATGTGATCGGCGCCATTGCGTCGGCGTCATTACTGGCTCAATTTAGCGGCATCGCCTCGGAAGGCCTTCGCACTTCATGTCCTCGACCTCGTTTCGTCAGTCTTTGCGGCGCCTGTGGGCGCTGGATAAATTCAGCTACAGCGTGCGGGTGTTCATCGCCCTGACCGGCAGCATGGCGCTGTGTTGGTATCAGGATGAAATGGGCCTGCTGATCCCGTTGTTCCTGGGGATTATCGCCAGCGCCCTGGCCGAGACCGACGACAGTTGGCAGGGCCGCCTCAACGCCCTCGCCGTGACGCTGGTGTGTTTCAGCATCGCCGCGCTGTCGGTGGAATTGCTCTTCCCCTACCCCATCGTTTTTGCGATAGCGCTCGCGCTGGCAAGCTTCGGCCTGACCATGCTCGGCGCGCTCGGCGAGCGTTATGGCGCGATTGCCTCGGCGACCTTGATTCTGTCCGTGTACACCATGATCGGCGTAGATCAGCGTGGCGGCGCAGTCACCGATTTCTGGCACGAGCCGATGCTGCTGGTCGCGGGTGCCGCGTGGTATGGCTTGCTGTCAGTGTTGTGGCAGGCGATGTTTTCCAATCAGCCGGTGCAGCAGAGTCTGGCGCGCCTGTTCCGTGAACTGGGTTTTTACCTGAAGTTGAAATCCTCGCTGTTCGAACCGATCCGGCAGATGGACGTCGAAGCGCGGCGGTTGGAACTGGCCCAGCAAAACGGCCGCGTCGTGGCGGCGCTGAACAGCGCCAAGGAAATCATCCTGCACCGGGTCGGCAACGGTCGCCCCGGCTCGAAAGTCAGCCGCTACCTGAAGTTGTACTTCCTCGCCCAGGACATCCACGAACGCGCCAGCTCCTCGCACTATCCGTACAACGCGCTGGCCGATGCTTTTTTCCACAGCGATGTGTTGTTCCGCTGCCAGCGTCTGCTGCGCCAGCAAGGCAAGGCCTGTCGGGCACTGGCCGAATCGATTCAGATGCGCCAACCGTTCATCTACGATGCGAATTTCGCCGAAGCCCTGAGTGACCTCGACGCCTCCCTCGAACACCTGCGCATCCAGAGCAATCCGGCATGGCGCGGACTGCTGCGCTCACTGCGTGCGCTGGCTGCCAACCTCGGCACGCTCGACCGCTTGCTCAGCGACGCAAGCAATCCCGATGCCTTGGCCGACGCGACCGACAGCAGCCTGCTCGACCGCTCACCGCGCAACTTCAAAGACGTCTGGGTACGCCTGCGCACACAACTGACACCGACTTCCTTGCTGTTCCGCCATGCCCTGCGCCTGCCGCTGGCCTTGAGTATCGGCTACGGCATGGTGCATTTGATCCACCCGTCCCAGGGTTACTGGATCATCCTCACGACACTGTTTGTCTGCCAGCCCAACTATGGCGCCACCCGGCGCAAGCTCGGCCAGCGGATTATCGGCACTGCCATTGGCCTCACCGTAGCCTGGGCGCTGTTCGACCTGTTCCCCAACCCGCTGGTGCAGTCGTGCTTCGCGATCGCCGCAGGCGTGGTGTTCTTTATCAACCGCACCACCCGCTACACCCTGGCAACCGCCGCGATCACCCTGATGGTGTTGTTCTGCTTCAATCAGGTCGGCGACGGTTACGGTTTGTTCCTGCCCCGGCTGTTCGATACCTTGCTGGGCAGCCTGATCGCCGGCCTGGCGGTGTTCCTGTTCCTGCCGGACTGGCAGGGTCGACGCCTGAACAAAGTCCTGGCCAACACTCTCACCTGCAACAGCATCTATCTGCGTCAGATCATGCAGCAGTATGCCGCCGGCAAGAGCGATGACCTGGCCTATCGCCTGGCCCGACGCAATGCCCACAACGCCGATGCGGCCCTGTCCACGACATTGGCCAATATGCTGATGGAGCCTGGGCATTTCCGGAAGGAGGCCGATGTCGGCTTCCGCTTCCTGGTGCTCTCGCACACCTTGCTCAGTTATCTGTCCGGCCTCGGCGCCCACCGCGAGACGCAGTTGCCGGCGGAGATGCGCGAGTACTTGATCGAGGGCGCCGGCATCAAGCTGGCCGCCAGCATCGACGAAATCGCCCAGGGTCTGGCAAGCAAGACGCCCATCGCTATTCAAAGCGATGAAGAAGAGGCGCTGGCCAATGAGCTCGAACAGATGCCGGACGAGATCGATGAAGGGCAGCGCCTGGTGCAGACTCAATTGGCACTGATCTGCCGTCAGCTCGGGCCGTTACGGACCCTGGCGGCGCATTTGATCAAGGACGGCAGCGAAGTTTAAAGCCTGGAGCGGCTTCCCCTTCACATCCCATGCTGCTTGAACAGCCGCGCATAACTGCCATCCGCCTTCATCGCCGCAATCGCCTTATCAAACCCCGCCACAATCTGCTCATGCTGCGGGTTCTTCAGGCTGACCAGAATATGCAGACTGTTCTCGCTCAACGGCTTGGGCAAAAACTCCACCGCATTGCGCACTTTCGGTGATTCCCGCGCCAGGTAATAACGCGCGACGAACTCATCCTCCAGCGTCAACTTGACCCGATCCGCCGCCAACATGCGCACGGCCATGGCGAAGTTATGCACAGGGACTTTCTGCAACGCGGTGTCGGCATCGAACGGCGCCGAATAGGCGTAACCGCGCACCACCGCAATCGGATAAGTGTGCAGTTGCTGCAAGTTGCTGTAATCGAGCGGGGTGTCTTTACGCTTGAGAAAGCGGATGCGGTTGAGCAGGTACTCACCGGAAAAAACTCCGAGTTTGGTGCGCTCGTCGTTGTACCAGGCGTTGACCAAGACGTCGTAACGCCCTTCGCCAACCCCCAATAACGCCCGTGCCCACGGTACTTGTTCATAGCCGCTGGCATAACCGGCGCGGGCCAGCGCAGTGCTGACGATATCGGTGGCCAACCCACCATTGACCAGCGTGTCATCGGTAAACGGCGGCCAGATATCGAACACCAGCCTCAGCTTATCCGCGACAGCGGTCTGAGCCAGCAGGAGCAATCCGATCAAAGCAAAGGCTCGATGCAATCGCGGCATGCTTGAAAATCCTTAGCGGGCGGTTCGCCCAGCATGTTTTCAGTCAAAACCCCAAGGCCCCGTACCGGCAAAACCCAGGCACTAACATTAGCTCAATAGAGCCAGTGCACAGCGCTCTCCAGCAGATTACACAAAGAAGACAGCGGCGCGAGAAAGGAATGATGGCATTTTGACCTTTGTCACAGACTCTTACGCCATACAGACATCTTTGACGTGGGCGCTTAGTATCGGGCGACACGTTCAAGGAATCGAAAAATGACAATCGAGTGGATCTGCAAACATCACAGTGACCTGGGCAAGGAGCAGCTATACGCCTTGCTGAAGCTGCGGTCGGAAGTGTTCGTGGTCGAACAGAAATGTGTGTATCCCGATCTCGATGGCCAGGATCTGGAGGGTGATACCCACCATTTGATGGGTTGGGAGGATGATCAGTTGATGGCGTACCTGCGCCTGCTGGATCCGGAACTACAGGGCGGCGACGTGGTGATTGGCCGCGTGATCACCGCGCCGCAAGGGCGAGGCAAGGGGCTGGGCCACGAAATGATGGAGCAGGCGCTGAAACAGGCCGAGAAGCATTGGCCGCAAGTGCCGATCTATCTGTCGGCGCAGGCGCATTTGCAGGGGTATTACGGCAAGTACGGTTTCGTGGTGGCGGGCGAGGAATATGTGGAGGACGGCATTCCGCATATCGGCATGCGCCGCTCTTAAGGCCCTCATCGCGAGCAGGCTCGCTCCCACATTAGATCGGGTGAATGCGGTCAAAATGTGGGAACGAGCCTGCTCGCGAAGGCGTCAGTTCAGGCGAAGCAACTCTTATGGATACTCCAACACAGCCTTGATCTGCCGCAGATTGCGCTCGATCCACCCGCGATCAATCGCCCCCCACTCACGAATCCGATAGCGCCCGGCATGATTGCGTGCGCCCTCTTCCTGCTCGAACTCACACACGATATCCAGGTCGGCCAGCGCCGCAATCGTATCCTGCGCCGTACGCCGGGGCATGCCGGTGACTTCGGTCAGCGTTGGTACGCTGGGGGCCAGGCCGCTGTCGATCAGGTACGCCACATAGAGGCGGCGGTAGAAGCTGCTTTTGGTCTTGCTTACGTCCATGCATGGGCCCCGTTGATTAGAAAGTCAAAAGATCGCAGCCTGCGGCAGCTCCCACAGGGGCTGCGATCTTTTGGTCTTCATTGCATATCCCGCCATGTCAGGTACACGCGCAGATCAAACTCGATCTGGTGATACCCCGGCAGCATGTGCTCGCACAATTTATAAAACGCTTTGTTGTGATCCGATTCCTTGAAGTGCGCCAGTTCGTGCACGACGATCATTTTCAGAAAGTCCGGCGCAGCCTCCTTGAACAACGAGGCGATACGAATCTCTTTCTTGGCCTTGAGCTTGCCGCCCTGCACCCGCGAAACCGTGGTGTGCAAACCGAGCGCGCGATGGGTCAGGTCGAGGCGGTTGTCGAACAGTACTTTGTCGATGGCCGGCGCATTGCGCAGGTACTCCTGCTTCAGATCCAGCGCGTAGGTGTACAGCGCCTTGTCGCTCTGCACGTCGTGCCGCCCCGAATAACGTTGATCCAGGTATTCACCCAGACGCCCGTCGGCGATCAATTGGCGTACCTGATCCTGGAGTTGCGCGGGATAGGCCTGGAGGTACTTCAACACAGTCATGAAAAGGGCAACATCAATGACGAACAGGCCGCCAGTGTAGCGAATTCACGATGCCAGCGTGTTCCAGTCGAACGGCAGGACAAATTCGCCGACGTCCTCGGCCACCATCGGTCGCGCTACCAGGAAGCCCTGCACATATTCGCAACCGTGCGCCTGCAGCCATTCATATTGCGCAACGGTTTCCACGCCTTCGGCGATGACCAGAATCCCGTACTGGCGACACAAATCAATCACATTACTCACCAATGCCGCATCCCGGGACGACTGCGGCAACCGGGCGATCAGGTGCCTGTCGATTTTCAAGGTGTCCAGCTCCAGGTCGCGCAGATGCGACAACGAACAAGCTCCGGAGCCGAAGTCATCCAAAGCGACCCGCACCCCCAGGTTGCGCAGCAAGCGCAGTTGCTTGCGAGTTTCCTCGGGGTTTTGTGCCAACGCCGCCTCGGTGATTTCGACTTCCAGATGGCGAGGCTTGAGCCCATGACGCTCCAGCACCTGGCGCAACTCGGTGGCCAGGTTCGGCATGCCGAACTGGGTACTGCTCAAACTCACGCCCAGTACCAGGTCCTCGGCAAACAAGGTTTCCCACGCCTTGCGCTGTCCCGCACCGCACTGGTAGATCCAGCTGCCCAGGCGACTGATCAGCCGCGCTTCTTCCAGCAACGGCAAAAACAGCCCCGGCGGCACGTCACCAACGCTGGGGTGCTGCCAGCGCAACAGGGCTTCGAACCCGCGAATCTGCCCACCGTTAATGGCCACCTGGGGCTGGTAGACCAGGTTGAAATCACGGTTCTCGATGGCATCGCGCACGCTCTCCTCAAGCATCAATCGTGAGCGCGCGCGGCCGTTCATTTCATGGTCATAAAAGCGGTACTGCTGGCGACCGGCACGCTTGGCTTCGTACATGGCGATGTCCGCCGCACGCAACAAACCATCAAGGTTGGAACCGCAGTCCGGGAACGTGGCGATGCCGATACTGGCACCCAGCGCGACGTCCAGTCCATCAATCTGCTGACAGACCGAGACCCGCTCGATCAGCTTTTCGGCAATCCGCGCTGCCTGCTCGGGAAACTCCAGGTCCAGCAGCGCGGTGAACTCGTCGCCGCCCATGCGGGCGAGAATATCCAAGGGTTGCAAACAGGCCTTCAATTGCTCGGAGACCCAGCGCAACACGCGGTCGCCGGCATCATGGCCGAGGGAGTCATTGACGCGTTTGAAGCCGTCCAGGTCCAGGTACAACAACACCCAACTGCTGTCGCTGCGTTCGCCGCGCAACAGCAGATTCTCAACCGTCTGATAGAAACCTCGACGATTAAGCAGCCCGGTAAGGGGGTCGGTAATGGCCTGGAACTCCAGTTGCTTATGCAGATGGCGCACCACTGACATGTCGAGCACCGTCACCACCATAGCGCGCTGTTCAGGAGGCAATGGTGCACAGGACAGCGCAACCGGCACCTGCTGATTGGGGGCTGTTCGCAGCAGCGCATCGTGCAGTCGCAGCGTTTCGCCACGCTTATAACCGGTATAAAACTCGGAATCGGCCCACAACGGGATATGCGGTTTCTGCAAGTAATCGAGAAACTCCTGACCCTCCAACTCTTTTACCGGCGCATTGAGCAACCGCGAAATCGCCGGGTTGGCGAAACGGATCAGGCCGTCCTCACCCACCACCAGAATGCCCTCGGCAGCGTTATCCAGCACCGAGGCGTTGAACGCACGGGCCAGCTCCAGATCATGAGTCAGTCGCTGCAAGGCGCGCCGATTACGCTGGTGCTCCAGCAACGCCTGCACCTTGGGCTTGAGAATCTGCGGATCGAAAGGTTTGAACAGGTAATCCACCGCACCGCTGGCGTAGCCTTTGATTACGGCGTCCTGGGACTGCTCGTTGGCGGTGAGGAAAATGATCGGGGTGAGCCGCGTGCGTTGGCTGCCGCGCATCAACCGCGCGACTTCGAAGCCATCCATGCCCGGCATCTGCACGTCCAGCAGCACCAGGTCGACGTCGTGTTCAAGCAGAAGATTGAGCGCCTCGAAACCGGAGGCAGCGGTCATGACCTGCCAATCCTGACGCTGCAGCAACGCGCGCATGCTGATCAGATTTTCAGGGTAATCATCAACGATCAATAAGACAGAGCTGCCTTCACCTGGCGGGGGTTGCGCGCATTCCATGCTGCTTCTCTTGTCGGGACTACAGGTCGGTTCCGGTTAAAAACCGTACACATACTGAGCCTTCACTCTAGTCCGGGATCTGTAAAAGCAGTAGCTGTCATCAGGCCATCATTTAACCAAAGCCTCGATTTACCGACTAACGGTCACCGCTACAACCCCCGGAAACCGGGATAGATGGCATTTCGACAGGATGTTGACGCCAATCATCTGCCAAACGGGCGTTAACAAAAAACACCTCTACGCTTATAAAGGCCGCCCTTAAAAGGCGCGGACTAGAGCTTCTGGCACCCGCGTTCAGGATGAACTGAGTGGAAGAACCGACATGATCGATCTCGCAACCTGGAACCTCAGCGTTCCCGTTGGCAGCCCGCCATACACCGTCGAAACCTCCAAACTGGTGAAAGGCTTCAAGGATCAGTACTTCCATTCCGATACCGGCACTTTGTTCTTCTGGTCACCGGTAACCGGGTCAAAAACCGAAAATGCCATCTACCCACGCACCGAACTGCGCGAAACCTTCAGCAACGGCACCCTGCGCAACTGGTATTACCCCGACGCTGACAACTCGTTGCGTGCCACCGTGACGGTGAACAAAGTGCCCAGCTCCGGCAAGATCGTCATCGGCCAGATCCACGCCTATGAAAGCCAGAAGCCGATGGTCAAACTCGAATACCAGTACAAGACCAAAACCGAAACCGGCAACCTGGTGATCAAAGTGCGCATGCACCCCGATGACGACGAAAGCCGCGTCATCACCCTCGCCACCGGAATCAAACTGGACAACGAATTCAACTACCTCATCCACTTGAGCCCCGGCGGCGCTTTGGGTATCAGTGCGGCAGGTTATCAGTGGGATTCACAGATCAGCGCGACCTGGCGCAACAAGCCGTTGTACTTCAAGGCTGGGGTTTATGTGCAGGACAATACCGGGTATACGAGTGAGGGCGGGCAAGTGACCTTCAGCAAGCTAGATATCGATCACGACAAGTAGCGCGAACACATTCTGTGTTGTGCCGGCGGCCTTGCGTGCGCTGGAGTGCAGGACATCCCGGAACCTCGGAACGACAGGCAAAAAAACCCGCATCGCTGCGGGTTTTTCAATGCTGACTGAAGCCGGACTCAGTTGACCTTGGCGTTCAACTCGCCCTTCAGGTAACGCTGGTACATACCTTCCAGGGAGATCGGCTTGATCTTCGAAGCGTTGCCGGCAGTGCCGAAGGCTTCGTAGCGCGCGATGCACACGTCGCGCATGGCGGTGACGGTAGCGCCGAAGAATTTACGCGGGTCGAACTCGCTTGGGTTGGTAGCCATCAGGCGACGCATCGCACCGGTGGAAGCCAGGCGCAGGTCGGTGTCGATGTTGACCTTGCGCACGCCGTGCTTGATGCCTTCGACGATTTCTTCAACCGGTACGCCGTAGGTTTCTTTGATGTCGCCACCGTACTGGTTGATGATCGCCAGCCAGTCCTGAGGCACCGAAGACGAGCCGTGCATCACCAGGTGAGTGTTGGGGATGCGTTTGTGGATCTCTTTGATACGGTCGATCGCCAGCACGTCGCCAGTAGGTGGCTTGGTGAACTTGTAGGCGCCGTGGCTGGTGCCGATGGCGATAGCCAGGGCATCAACCTGAGTCTTCTTGACGAAATCAGCGGCTTCTTCCGGGTCGGTCAGCATCTGGCTGTGATCCAGAACGCCTTCGGCGCCGATGCCGTCTTCTTCACCGGCCATGCCGGTTTCCAGCGAACCCAGGCAGCCCAGCTCACCTTCTACCGAAACGCCGCAGGCGTGCGCCATGGCTACGGTTTGTTGGGTGACACGAACGTTGTATTCGTAGTCGGTCGGGGTCTTGCCGTCTTCGCCGAGGGAACCGTCCATCATCACCGAGCTGAAGCCCAGTTGGATCGAGCGCTGGCAGACGTCAGGGCTGGTGCCGTGGTCCTGGTGCATGCACACCGGGATGTGCGGGAATTCTTCGATCGCGGCCAGGATCAGGTGACGCAGGAATGGCGCGCCGGCGTATTTGCGAGCGCCGGCCGAAGCCTGGACGATCACCGGGGAGTCAGTCTTGTCAGCGGCTTCCATGATGGCGCGCATCTGCTCAAGGTTGTTGACGTTGAAGGCTGGAACGCCGTAGCCGAATTCGGCTGCGTGGTCCAACATCTGGCGCATGCTGATAAGTGCCATTGTGTGTGTCTCTCCCGGTTGAGGGTCGTTAATCGTGCCAGCCTGCCGGAGCGGCGGCGGCTATTCAAGTGATTGCAGATCGGGGGTTAAGGCCCCGCCTGCGAATTCGGTGTTGCATCGGCCCCTGTAGGAGCGAGCTTGCTCGCGAAGATGGCCCAGACAGCGCGGGCACTCAGGCACCCAGCGTTATCGTTAACGACCATCGCGAGCAAGCTCGCTCCTACAGATGGCAGCCGCGGCCGATCAGGTCATTGGTGGCGACCCAGTACACCAGGCCTTCGTCACCCTTGAGGTGAAACGCCAGCATGCCATCGCTGTACAGCGTGCCCGAGGCGCCCGGCTCTTCTTTCAGGCGATAGACCTGATCACCGCCACCGAGTCGAACGTCGACTTCCTTCTGGCCGGCATCGGCGTAACGCCACAGCACTTTGGCCTGGCTGTCGCAGGTCCAGGTCGTCCAGTTATCCGCCGGGGTGGAAGACTGAAACAGGTTCAACTGCGCGCAACCGCCCAACAATGCCAACGCCGCAATGGCGATCAAGCCTTTCATCCGTGTTCCTCGACTGACGGCACATACCGCCAGCCCTGAGTTAAAGAGTCAGACCCGTCAAGGACAACCATGTTCCTTGGCCGGGGTTTGCGTCTCGTATTTGTCCAGGCCGTCCGGCCCCGAGCGCTTGTTCAGCACCGGGTTGGTTTCGGCCTGCCAGTCGGCCTGATAACAGCCCTTCTGTGACTCGCTCGGCGCGGGCGTGGCTTCGGCCTTCGGGTTACTCCCGCAGGCCGCCAGCGTACCGGTCAGCAACAACAGTGCTAACGACTTGACCATGTAAACACTCCTTTGCCTGGCCAAACGGGCGGCCTCAGGCCTTGGCCCGGCTTTCCAGGACTTCTACGGCTGGCAACACTTTGCCCTCGACGAATTCAAGGAACGCGCCGCCACCGGTGGAAATGTAGGAGATTTGCTCAGCCACGCCATATTTATCGATGGCCGCCAGGGTGTCGCCACCGCCAGCAATGGAGAACGCCGAGCTTTCAGCGATGGCTTGAGCCAAGACTTTGGTGCCGTTACCAAATTGATCGAATTCGAACACGCCAACCGGGCCGTTCCACAGAATGGTTTTCGACGATTTCAACAGTTCGGCGAAATTCGCCGCAGTCTGCGGGCCGATGTCCAGAATCATGTCATCGGCGGCCACGTCGGCGATCAGCTTGACGGTGGCGGTCGCACTTTCGGCGAACTCCTTGGCCACCACCACGTCTACCGGCAGCGGCACGCTTACCTTGGCGGCGATTGCGCGAGCGGTGTCCAGCAGGTCCGGCTCGTACAGGGATTTACCAACCGGATGGCCGGCTGCGGCCAGGAACGTGTTGGCAATGCCGCCGCCGACGATCAGCTGGTTGCAGATCTGGCTCAGGCTGTTGAGTACGTCGAGCTTGGTCGACACCTTCGAGCCGGCGACGATGGCGGCCATTGGCTGGGCCGGTGCACCCAGGGCTTTGCCCAGAGCGTCCAGTTCAGCAGCGAGCAGCGGACCTGCAGCGGCGACTTTGGCGAATTTGGCCACGCCATGGGTCGAGCCTTCGGCGCGGTGAGCGGTGCCGAAGGCGTCCATCACGAACACGTCGCACAGTGCGGCGTATTGCTGGGCCAGTTCGTCAGCGTTCTTTTTCTCGCCCTTGTTGAAGCGCACGTTTTCGAACAACACGATGTCGCCGGCCTTGACGTCAACGCCGCCCAGGTAATCGGCAACCAGTGGCACTTCGCGGCCCAGGGCCTTGCTCAGGTAATCGGCGACTGGCTTGAGGCTGTTCTCGGCCGAGAACTCGCCTTCGGTCGGACGGCCAAGGTGCGAGCAGACCATCACGGCTGCACCTTTCTCCAGGGCCAGCTTGATGGTCGGCAGCGAAGCCAGGATTCGCGCATCGCTGGTGACAACACCGTCCTTGACTGGGACGTTGAGGTCTTCGCGAATCAGTACGCGCTTACCTTGCAGATCGAGGTCGGTCATCTTCAACACGGTCATGGGTCGCATTTCCTGAGTTACGGCTTTTGAGAAGCAGAGAGTGGAGAAGCTGCTTGCAGATAGTGCTCTGCAACGTCCAGCATTCGGTTGGCAAAACCCCATTCGTTGTCGAACCAGGCCAGGATGTTCACCAGCTTGGGGCCGGAGACCCGAGTCTGACTGGCATCGACGATGGCAGAATGTGGGTCGTGGTTGAAATCACAGCTTGCGTGAGGCAACTCGGTATAGGCGAGCAAGCCCTTGAGCGGACCGCTGGTGGCCGCCTCCCGCAGGATCCGGTTGATCTCGGTGGCATCAGTAGCGGTAGCGGTCTGCATCGTAATGTCGAGGCAGGAGACGTTTACCGTCGGCACCCGCACGGCTTTGGCCTGAATTCGTCCGGCAAGTTCCGGCAGCAGGCGCTCGATACCGCGCGCCAGACCAGTGGACACCGGGATCACCGACTGAAACGCCGAACGGGTTCGGCGCAGGTCTTCGTGGTGATAAGCATCGATCACCGGCTGATCGTTCATTGCCGAGTGAATCGTGGTGATCGACACGTAATCCAGGCCGATGGCCTTGTCCAGCAGGCGCAACAGCGGCACGCCGCAGTTGGTGGTGCAGGACGCGTTGGACACAAGCAGTTCATCGCCGGTCAGGCAATCCTGGTTCACACCGTAGACGATAGTGGCGTCAACCGTCGGCCTCGCTGGCCATCGGCTGGGAAAACAGCACTCGC
>NZ_JAEKEG010000095.1 GCF_016651255.1 Pseudomonas sp. TH10 | reverse complement strand
GAAACCAATTGAGCCGTGGATGTTCCGGCACACTCAGAGTAAACACCCGGCGAATTATTCTATAAATGCCCGGCAGGCAAAACGCTGAAGAGCTGGTAAGGTCCGAAGTTCAACAATTCTGGTAATATTTTCAAACCGGCGTCGGTCGGTAAAGCAGCACCAAAGCCTTTTTGGCCTTTTTTCGGTATTTCGGCAGACGCCGCAGCATCAAACTTCCGCTTCCTTCGAGAGCTTGGGTGACTCTGCTTCAGGGAATGCCTTGCCGCAGTTACTTGAGCGGGGAACAGAAGCTGGCGTATCCATTAGCCTGTAAATGTTATAACACATTACCACCAGTTGAGGTTGAACTTGCCTGAAGTATTCCCGCACCGTTCGGCGTGATGAACCACGAGGGCAAGATCCGCCAAATGTAGCCGCGTCCTTCCGCATCAGTATTAATACCTCGACCGTTTTGCCGCTCATATACAGTAATCACATCATCCGGCTTAAAGGCATCGCCGCTGATCATGTTATCAGTAGAAGGAATGACAGCTACGACATTTTGATCCGGTCCTAATTCACCTATAATTTCCATTGCACCTAAAACCGCCGCTGCTCCTCCCATATCCGTCTTCATTCCGACGATTCCAGCCTTCGTTTTCAATGAGTAGCCACCAGTATCAAAAGTGATACCTTTTCCCACCAACCCGATAACATCTGTCCATTCTTCTTTGCCTGGATACTTAAGTGACAATCATTTTCGGAGGTTCGACCGACCCTTGATTAACTGCAAGAAGAGCACCCATACCTAGCTTGAGCATGTCTTCTTTCTCAAGGATTTCTACTTCAAAACCATAACGTTCACCTAAAGTAGATGAATAGTCAGCTAGATCCTTTGATGTCAACAAAATTCCTTGGTGTTAACCAATGTTCTGGCTGAATTCGTTGCTTCCAAAAATACACGGCCAACATGAAGGGCACCTCCAACTTCTTCTGTTATCAAATTCACTATAGACCGTAATTGATTCAATATTTTTCAGCCTGATTCGATTTTTGTTTGTAGCCCGCAAACTTATAGGAAGCCAGCTCGAAAGCCCAGAAAAGGCGTGGGCGTTATCTAGTAAGTATCTAAGTTTTCAGTCACGTAAATGTGTCCAATGCTATCGAAAGCGTCGTAGTTTTGATTTTGCAATTGTTTTACACGATTTACCCAGAGCTTCACGCAACGTTTCAAGGGTAAGCTCTTTATCCTTGCCCAACCCTACAAAGATCAATCTCTTTACACCTAATTTTCCTAATGTATGTATTTTTACAACTGATTTTTTCTTGAAAGAGATTTCACCTGCTCACTAATTCAGTAAGTTGACCGGATACTTTCATCGGCTTCTTTCCTATACCGGCAAATTTATGGGCCGGTCAAAAACGCCTATAATCAGGCATTCTTCAGATTACATCTATATTCATGAATTTTTTACTGTAAACATTCTGATACCTCCTCCGTTCGATTTATCTTTTATTATAACGAAATCTTCCGAAATTTTCGAATAAGGACCAATGTTAATAATAATAAGATATAGTTTAGAATACCCACCTTTAGAGAAATAGTATAAGAAAGATCATATTTACTCTTACAAGCAGGTAATCGACAGGATTTGATGGAAAGTATAATAAGGGCCAAATCGTCCGATGAAAGAAGCAAGATTACTTATTCACCTTTATATAGATTTCAACGTTATTTTATAATCAGAAAGAAGGCTGATACTTTGGAATTATTTTTTAACTTCCCTTTTAATCAAAAGATTAATCTCCAACATGCCATTTCTTGCTCAATTCATTAAAGTACCCATTCATTTTATCGCTTTTCGTAAAGTTAACTGGTCACTCTAATCCCTCGACTGGCGGTATGCCAAGCTCTCACTCAGCGGCCGTGCTCTTACCGTAGCCGTGGGGATAGAAAACCGGAATGGACTCTTGTCTTGCCGTTGCTACCATATTCGCCGTCATCACGATGTTTGATGCGACTGGAGTAAGACGGCAGGCAGGAGAATTATGGTGCCGTCTTAAATCAACTCGTAACAGACTTTAATACGTTTGTCGAGCAAGCAAAGAATTGGCAGAAAAGCGGAGAAACAGAAACAGCAACAATTAAAGGAACTGCTAGGCCATAAACCTATTGAGGTCTTTTTTGCCTTAACAGGAGTATTCATTGCACTTATTCTTCACTTTTTTATCTTTCAAGGGTAGGTGGTTACCATGCGAAAAATAATCTCTCTTTGCCCAAGCAATACAGAGCTGAAGCGGCGCACCTTTTGAAAAACGCGAAAAATCCAACGATAAATGCGAAAACGAGAGTATTGTGTTTCAACGCTTGGTTAAACACCCAAACTGACGGAACGAAGCAAGCTACCGATTTAAGGCTTCGGCCGAAGGATCAGCAAGCACAGATCGAAGCTGACATGGCTGCGGTCTATGCCGCTCGCCCATCGCTGGCGATGGTCAACTCCGACAAAGGCATCACCAACCTGCACGTGCCGAGCGACGTTATCGTCGACGCTTCGATGCCAGCGATGATCCGTGACTCCGGCAAGATGTGGGGCACTGACGGTCAGTTGCACGACACCAAGGCTGTGATCCCGGATCGTTGCTACGCGACCATCTACCAGGCTGTGATCGAAGATTGCAAAGCCAATGGCGCTTTCGATCCGACCACCATGGGCAGCGTGCCAAACGTTGGCCTGATGGCGAAGAAAGCCGAAGAGTACGGCTCGCACGACAAGACCTTCCAGATCAAGGCTGACGGTGTGGTTCGCGTAACCGACAGCAAAGGCACCCTGCTGATGGAGCAGGCTGTTGAAGCTGGCGATATCTTCCGCATGTGCCAGACCAAAGACGCGCCGATCCAGGACTGGGTCAAACTGGCCGTCAATCGTGCTCGCGCCAGCAGCACCCCGGCGATCTTCTGGCTCGACCCAATGCGCGCTCACGACGGCGTAGTGATCGAGAAGGTTCAGGCTTACCTGAAGGATCACGACACGGCCGGTCTGGACATCCAGATCATGGCGCCGGTCGACGCAATGAAGTTCACCCTGCAGCGCACCCGCGAAGGCAAGGACACCATTTCGGTGACCGGCAACGTACTGCGCGACTACCTGACTGACCTGTTCCCGATCATGGAACTGGGCACCAGCGCCAAGATGCTGTCGATCGTACCGCTGATGAACGGCGGTGGTCTGTTCGAAACCGGCGCCGGCGGTTCGGCTCCGAAGCACGTGCAGCAACTGGTTGAAGAGAACTTCCTGCGCTGGGATTCCCTGGGCGAGTTCCTGGCCCTGGCCGCTTCCCTGGAGCATTTGGGTGTTACTTACAACAACCCGAAAGCCCTGGTGCTGGCCAAGACCCTGGATCAGGCCACTGGCCAGTTCCTCGACAACAACAAGTCGCCATCGCGCAAAGTCGGCAACATCGACAACCGCGGCAGCCACTTCTACCTGGCGATGTACTGGGCTCAGGCTCTGGCCGCCCAGACTGAAGACGCTGCACTGCAAGCGCAGTTCGCGACTCTGGCCAAGACTCTGACCGAGAACGAAGCAACCATCGTTGCCGAACTCAACGCCGTACAGGGCCAGCCAGTCGACATCGGCGGTTACTACCACGCCAATGCCGAGCTGATCAGCAAGGCCATGCGCCCAAGCGCAACCCTCAACGCGGCGATTGCTGCGCTGGTTTAAGGTTGTAGTGGGAACATCACAAACCCCGGCCTTGTGCCGGGGTTTTTGCTTTTGAAGAAAACGCGAAGCCCTGTGGGAGCTGGCTTGCCAGCGATGAGGCCGGCACATTCAACATTGATGTTGCCTGACCCACCGCCATCGCTGGCAAGCCAGCTCCCACAGGGATCGGATTTCAATGTTCACCATTGAGGGCATTTTATGGAATGGCTCCCCCACATCACCGTCGCCACGATCGTCGAAGACAACGGCCGCTTCCTGATGGTTGAAGAACACAAAGCCGGACGCAACGTACTCAACCAGCCCGCGGGCCATCTCGACCCGGACGAGACCCTGATCGAAGCCGCCGTGCGTGAAACCCTCGAAGAAACCGGCTGGGACGTCGAACCCACCGGCGTCATCGGCATTTACCTGTACACCGCCCCAAGCAACGGCGTGACCTACCAGCGCGTCTGCTTCAGCGCCAAAGCCTTGAAACATCACCCCGACTACCAGCTCGACGACGGCATCGTCGGCGCCAAGTGGCTGACCCGCGAAGAATTAATGGCTCAACGCGACAACTGGCGCAGTGAACTGATCATCCGTTGCATCGACGATTATCTGGCGGGCAATCACTTCGGCCTCGAACTGATCCGCCCTTCTCTTTAGCCTTGAGGCCGTGAGCCTGATAGAATCGCGTCCTTTTTCAAGACACTCATTGAATCCCTATGCGTGATCCAGCCCCTTCTGACACATCCAAGAAGCGCGTCATTGTCGGCATGTCCGGCGGCGTGGACTCTTCCGTTTCCGCTCTCCTGCTGATCGAGCAGGGTTATGAAGTGGAAGGCCTGTTCATGAAGAACTGGGAAGAAGACGACGGAACGGAATACTGCACCGCCATGGACGACCTGGCGGATGCGCAGGCTGTGTGCGACAAGATTGGTATCAAACTGCACACCGCCAACTTCGCTGCAGAGTACTGGGACAACGTGTTCGAACACTTCCTGGCCGAATACAAGGCCGGGCGCACGCCGAACCCGGACATCCTGTGCAACCGCGAAATCAAGTTCAAGGCGTTCCTCGATTACGCCATGATGCTCGGCGCCGACCTGATCGCCACCGGTCACTACGTGCGCCGCCGCGACATCGAGGGTCGCACCGAATTGCTCAAAGGCCTCGATCCGAACAAGGATCAGAGCTACTTCCTGCACGCCGTCGGCGGCGAACAGATCGCCAAGACCCTGTTCCCGGTCGGCGAACTGGAAAAGCCGGAAGTGCGCGCAATTGCCGAGAAATACGAACTGGCGACCGCCAAGAAGAAGGATTCCACCGGGATCTGCTTTATCGGCGAACGACGCTTCAGCGATTTCCTCAAGCAATACCTGCCGGCGCAACCGGGCGAAATCAAAACCACCGAAGGCGAAGTCATCGGCCGCCACCACGGCTTGATGTACCACACCATCGGTCAGCGACAGGGCCTCGGCATTGGCGGCTTGAAAGACGCCGGCGATGAGCCGTGGTACGTGCTGCGCAAGGACCTGGACACCAACGAGCTGATCGTCGGCCAGGGCAACAACCATCCGTGGCTGTTCTCCAGCGCCCTGCTCGCTTCGGAAATCTACTGGGTCAACCCGATCGACCTGAGCCAGCCGCTGCGCCTGACGGCCAAGGTTCGCTATCGCCAGAGCGATCAAGCCTGCACCCTGGAAAAAACCGCCAACGGCTATCGCGCCGTGTTCGACGAACCGCAACGTGCGGTGACACCGGGCCAATCGGTGGTGTTCTATGACGGTGAAATCTGCCTCGGCGGCGGCGTAATCGAAGTCGCCGAGCCGTGGAGCGGCCAGGCATGAGCCCGACTCAGGAGCAACTGACGGCGCTGGGCGGCGTGTTTCTGGCCGCCGTGCTGGTTGACCGGATCGCCAAGACCGGGCAGACCAGCGAAGCCGGCCTGAGCTGCATGCTCGGCAGTCTGCTGGTGCGCGACCCGAAGGACACGCTGGACGTGTACGGCGGCGACGATCTCAATTTGCGCGAAGGCTACCGCGCATTGATCGGCGCGCTTGAACGCGACCCGAGCACTTTGCAGCGCGAACCTTTGCGTTATGCACTGTCGATGCTCGGTCTCGAACGCCAACTGGCCAAACGTGACGACATGCTCGACACCATCGGTAAGCGCCTGCCGCAGATTCAGTCGCAAGTCGAGCATTTCGGCCCGGCCCACGAGAACGTGGTCGCCGCCTGCGGTGCGCTGTATCAGGACACCTTGAGCACCCTGCGCCAACGCATTCAGGTGCACGGCGACATGCGCAACCTGCAGCAGCCGAGCAATGCCTCGAAGATCCGCGCCCTGCTCCTCGCCGGCATCCGTTCGGCACGCTTGTGGCGACAGCTCGGCGGTCATCGCTGGCAGTTGGTAATCAGCCGGCGCAAGCTGCTCAAAGAGCTGTATCCGTTGATGCGCAGTAGCTGAACAGCGCCCGCTACACCGATTTTGATCTGTAACGCGTAATACGCCGGTCAGTTGGCAACGGACCGGCGGATTTTTTCATGTATGATACGCGCCCCATTTCGTTGCCCGACTGTCCGAGAACACCCCATGCAGCTTTCTTCGCTCACTGCGGTTTCCCCTGTTGACGGCCGCTACGCCGGCAAAACCCAGGCCCTGCGCCCGATTTTCAGCGAGTACGGCCTGATCCGTGCCCGCGTTCTGGTTGAAGTGCGCTGGCTCCAGCGCCTGGCCGCCCACGCTGGCATCCCTGAAGTGCCAGCCTTCTCCGCCGAGGCCAACGCCGTCTTGAACACCCTGGCTGAAAACTTCTCGCTGGAGCACGCCGAGCGCGTCAAAGAGATCGAGCGCACCACCAACCACGACGTCAAGGCCATCGAATACCTGCTCAAAGAGCAAGCGGCCAAGCTGCCTGAACTGGCGGCCGTCAGCGAATTCATCCACTTTGCCTGCACCAGCGAGGACATCAACAACCTGTCCCACGCCCTGATGCTGCGCGAAGGCCGTGATGACGTGATGCTGCCGCTGATGCGCCAGACCGCCGACGCCATCCGCGAACTGGCGATCCGTTTCGCTGACGTGCCGATGCTGTCGCGCACCCACGGTCAACCGGCCTCGCCGACCACCCTGGGCAAAGAGCTG
Organism: Pseudomonas sp. TH10; assembly: GCF_016651255.1. GTDB lineage: Bacteria > Pseudomonadota > Gammaproteobacteria > Pseudomonadales > Pseudomonadaceae > Aquipseudomonas. Next base: position 15,038 of record NZ_JAEKEG010000095.1, on the reverse strand, counting down.
GCGAACGTGGTTTATCGTCTCGAGCGCCAGATCGCCCAGGTCGCTGCCGTGCCTTTGCTGGGCAAGATCAACGGCGCCGTGGGCAACTACAACGCGCACCTGTCGGCCTACCCGCAGATCGACTGGGAAGCGAACGCCCGCGCCTTCATCGAAGACGAGCTGGGTCTGGGCTTCAACCCGTACACCACGCAGATCGAGCCGCACGACTACATCGCCGAACTGTTCGACGCGATCGCGCGCTTCAATACCATTCTGATCGACTTCGACCGTGACATCTGGGGCTACATCTCCCTGGGTTACTTCAAGCAGCGCACCATCGCTGGCGAAATCGGTTCGTCGACCATGCCGCACAAGGTCAACCCGATCGACTTCGAAAACTCCGAAGGCAACCTTGGCATCGCCAACGCACTGTTCCAGCACCTGGCGAGCAAACTGCCGATCTCCCGCTGGCAGCGCGACCTGACCGACTCCACCGTACTGCGCAACCTCGGTGTCGGCTTCGCCCACAGCGTGATCGCTTACGAAGCCAGCCTCAAAGGCATCAGCAAGCTCGAGCTGAACGCTCAAAAGATTGCTGCCGACCTCGACGCTTGCTGGGAAGTATTGGCCGAGCCGATCCAGACCGTGATGCGCCGCTACAACATCGAAAACCCGTACGAAAAACTGAAAGAACTGACCCGCGGCAAGGGCATCAGCCCTGAAGCGTTGCAGACTTTCATCGACGGCCTGGACATGCCAGCCGAAGCGAAAGCCGAGCTCAAGCAACTGACCCCGGCCAACTACATCGGCAACGCCGTAGCGCAAGCCAAACGCATCTGATCGACCGTTTGACCCGTTTGAGACGCCCGGCCGCGCCGGGCGTTTTTATTCCCGTCTGAAAAGTGCTTTTTTTCAATAGGTTACATATGAATCCCGATATTCCTCTTCAACTTCTGGGCGGCATCACGGCGCGCGAATTCCTGCGCGACTACTGGCAGAAAAAGCCACTGCTGATCCGCCAGGCAATTCCTGACTTCGAAAGCCCGATCGACGCCGACGAACTGGCCGGCCTGGCCCTGGAAGAAGAAGTCGAATCGCGCCTGGTGATCGAAAACGGCGAGCGCCCGTGGGAATTGCGCCGCGGCCCATTCGCCGAAGACGAATTCAGCAAGCTGCCGGAACAGGACTGGACCCTGCTGGTTCAAGCCGTTGACCAGTTCGTCCCGGAAGTCGCTGAACTGCTGGAAAACTTCCGCTTTCTGCCAAGCTGGCGCGTCGATGACGTGATGATCAGCTTCGCCGCACCAGGCGGCAGCGTCGGTCCGCACTTCGACAACTACGACGTGTTCCTGCTGCAAGGCCACGGCAAGCGCAACTGGAAAATCGGCCAGATGTGCGATTCCGAGAGCCCGCTGCTGCAACATGCGGACCTGCGCATCCTCGCCGAATTCCACGAAACCGAAGAGTGGGTGCTGGAACCGGGCGACATGCTCTACCTGCCGCCGCGTCTGGCCCACTGCGGTGTAGCCGTGGACAACTGCATGACCTACTCGGTCGGTTTCCGTGCGCCAAGCGCTTCCGAAGTGCTGACCCACTTCACCGACTTCCTCAGCCAGTTCCTGACTGACGAAGAGCGCTACACCGACGCCGACGCCAAGCCAGCCGTCGATCCGCACCAGATTCAACATGACGCACTGGATCGCCTGAAAAGCCTGCTCGCCGAACACATGAGCGACGAGCGCCTGCTGCTGACCTGGTTCGGCCAATACATGACCGAGCCGCGTTACCCAGAGCTGGTGGTTGGCCCGGAAGACGTCGAAGAAGAAGATTTCCTCAGCGCTCTGCAAGATGGCGCCGTGCTGATCCGCAACCCGAGCGCACGCTTGGCCTGGTCGGAAGTCGATGACGATCTGCTGCTGTTCGCAAGCGGTCAGAGCCGTTATCTGCCGGGCAAACTGCGCGAACTGCTGAAGCTGATCTGCGCCGCTGACGCCCTGCATGCCGACAACCTTGGTGAGTGGCTGAATGACGAAGACGGTCGCGGCCTGCTGTGCGAGCTGGTCAAGCAAGGGAGCCTGGGGTTCGCCGATGAATAAGATTCGCGTACGTGTCGCAGACTGGCAGAAGGACATCGCCGAGATCCGGCGCATTCGTGAAACGGTGTTCATTGCCGAGCAATCGGTGCCACCTGAGCTGGAATGGGACGCGGATGACGCGACCGCCGTGCATTTTCTGGCGTTTGAAGGCGACTTTCCGATTGGCACTGCGCGCTTGCTGCCGGACGGCCACATTGGCCGGGTTTCGGTGCTGAAAGACTGGCGCGGGATGAAGGTCGGTGATGCGCTGATGCAAGCAGTGATTGCCGAAGCGGAAGCGCGCGGCTTGAAAGAGCAAATGCTCAGCGCGCAGGTGCAGGCCACGGCGTTTTATGAGCGCTTGGGCTTTAGCCTGGTCAGCGAGGAATTCCTCGAAGCCGGGATTCCGCATGTCGACATGGTGCGTCACTCGGCTTAAGCACACCTGTGGCGAGGGAGCCTGCTCCCTCGCCACAAAAGCGTGAACACCATCACAAACCGCCCCGCCATCTCCGGATGCCGGGGCGTTTTGCTGTCTGTGATTCAACTTGCCCCACCCCGGGCCGACAAACTGGCAATATCAATCAAAGGCAGGATCAAAAGATCGCAGCCTTCGGCAGCTCCTACGGGCTTTGTTTATTTGGCGGAGATAACGGACATGTCCCTACGCACCCTGCTCACCACGCTGCTGCTGAGCTGCAGTTTTTCGCTCAGCGCAGCCACCGAGATAGTGCCGCTGAACTACCACACCAGCGCCGACATGCTGCCGATGGCACAGGACTTCATCGGCAAGGACGGTCAGGTCAGCGCCTACGGCAACCAACTGATCATCCAGGCCGAGCCGGACAAGATTCAGGAGCTCAAGGCGCTGATCACTCGGCTCGACACCGCACCCAAGCGCCTGCTGATCACCGTCGACACCAATGAAAACAACGGTCGCGGCGATGAAGGCTATTCGGTGAACGGCGCCCAGACTCGCATCATTAGCCGCAGCACCACCAGCCGCAACGGTGGTATTCAGCAAGTGCAGGCCAGTGAAGGCGCGCCGGCGCTGATTCAGGTCGGCCAAAGCGTGCCAATCACCAGCAGCCAGAGCAATTCCTACGGCGATTACAGCAGCCAGACTCAATACCGCAACGTGACCCAGGGCTTCTATGTCACGGCCAGCGTCACCGGCGACATCGTTCACCTGGCAATCAGTACCAACCGTGACCGCATGAGCCAGGAACGTCCCGATGTAGTGAACGTGCAAAGCACCGACACAACCGTCAGCGGACGCCTCGGCGAATGGATCACCCTCGCCGGCGTAAACAGCCAGACTCAGGCCGACAAACAAGGCCTGGCCCGCAGCTACTCGACTCAAGGCCGGGATGACATGACCTTGCGAGTGAAAGTCGACGCCTTGGACTAAAGCACCGAAAACTGACTGATTAGTCGTATTAGACGAAAGATGTAGTGCTTAAAAAAAAGCACTACAAAACGTTTGACGAGCCAAAAAAGCGAAGGCATGATGGCCTCGCTCCCGCTAATCAGAGGCCCTGGCAAGGGCCTTCGAAGCGATGTTCGCACCTACCCCGCGAACCGCTTCGTGTCTGTACCGCCCACAAGGTGTGTTTGACGAGGTTGCCGACTGGAACGAAGTTGTCCCGAGGGACGGAAGCGTAATTAGGTAACCCGGCATCACACTGTAGTTCGTATTAAGGCCCACGACGCCCGCATGCGCCCACAGTCCGCCACTACCTGCTCACTTCCCCTCGAGCCCATCGTTCATCCCGTCGCCTACCCCGCCAAATCCGACTTGACCACCTAAGCTTCTGGTCAGCGAGCGCAGGAATTTTCCACCGCAGAACAACTTTTCATAAAAGACGCGACGAGGTTTATCTCCATGGCACTGACACGCGAACAGCAAATTGCAGCCCTCGAAAAAGACTGGGCTGAAAACCCGCGCTGGAAAGGCGTGACACGCACTTACTCCGCTGCTGACGTCGTCCGTCTGCGTGGCTCGGTTCAACCTGAGCACACCTTTGCAAAAATGGGCGCCGAGAAGCTGTGGAACCTGGTCACCCAGGGTGCCAAGCCAGCCTTCCGTCCTGAGAAAGATTTCGTCAACTGCATGGGCGCCCTGACCGGCGGCCAGGCTGTTCAACAGGTTAAAGCCGGTATCCAGGCGATCTACCTGTCGGGCTGGCAGGTTGCTGCGGACAACAACTCCGCAGAATCCATGTACCCGGACCAGTCGCTGTACCCGGTGGATTCGGTTCCAACCGTGGTCAAGCGCATCAACAACTCGTTCCGTCGTGCAGACCAGATCCAGTGGAAAGCCGGCAAGAACCCGGGCGACCAAGGCTACATCGACTACTTCGCGCCGATCGTGGCTGACGCTGAAGCCGGTTTCGGTGGCGTTCTGAACGCTTACGAGCTGATGAAGAGCATGATCGAAGCAGGCGCCGCCGGCGTTCACTTCGAAGACCAACTGGCCTCCGTGAAAAAATGCGGTCACATGGGCGGTAAAGTACTGGTTCCAACTCAGGAAGCCGTACAGAAGCTGACCGCTGCACGTCTGGCGGCTGACGTTGCCGGTACCCCGACCATCATCCTGGCCCGTACCGACGCTAACGCTGCTGACCTGCTGACCTCCGATTGCGATCCGTACGACCAGCCGTTCGTGACTGGCGAACGCACTCAGGAAGGTTTCTACAAGGTTCGTGCAGGTCTGGATCAAGCAATCGCTCGTGGCCTGGCTTACGCGCCATACGCCGACCTGATCTGGTGCGAAACCGCCAAGCCGGATCTGGACGAAGCCCGTCGCTTTGCTGAAGCGATCAAGAAGGAATACCCGGACCAACTGCTGTCGTACAACTGCTCGCCTTCCTTCAACTGGAAGAAAAACCTGGACGACGCGACCATCGCCAAGTTCCAGCGCGAACTGTCCGCCATGGGTTACAAGCACCAGTTCATCACCCTGGCCGGCATTCACAACATGTGGCACAGCATGTTCAACCTGGCGCACGACTACGCCCGCAACGACATGACTGCCTACGTGAAGCTGCAAGAGCAGGAATTCGCTGACGCCGCCAAGGGTTACACCTTCGTGGCTCACCAGCAGGAAGTGGGCACCGGCTACTTCGACGACATGACCACCGTGATTCAGGGTGGCTCGTCTTCGGTAACCGCGCTGACCGGTTCGACTGAAGAAGAACAGTTCCACTGATTCTGCTTCGCCTGAGCAAACGGCCTCTGCGGATCGTATAGAAAGCTAACCGCAGAGCCGCAAGACTGACGCCCCGACTGGTTCGGGGCGTTTTTTTGCATGGGATTTCGTGAAACAACAAAATCCTGTAGGAGCTGCCGCAGGCTGCGATCTTTTGATGTCGTTGAAAAATTCAAAAGATCGCAGCCGCGTTTCACTCGACAGCGCCTACAGTTGCGCGCATATAAGACAACTTCCCAATACCTCACCCGTTAAACAGTTACAAAATCGCGCCAAACAATATTGATTATCATTTAGCAGCAACTATGCTCGTTACATTCTCAACAAAACATAATTCACTAAAACCCGGCTAATGCCCGCAACGCATGGGCTACGGGGCAGCCGAGGTGCGCTATGTCCTTATTCCAATAAATAATTTCGCTATAGGAATTTTACTTGCAGGGTGTTTAGCCATAAAATCAGCGCGATTGATTGCTGCGACATATCGTCACTGCCTTATTTCTTTATCAAGCTCAGAGACCTTTGCTCTCTGTTAAGGATTACCAGCATGCCCGAAGCGACAGGACTCATGGCCCACAACTGGGGCTTTGCCATTTTCCTTCTGGGTGTAGTCGGCCTGTGTGCCTTCATGCTCGGCGTCTCCAGCCTCCTCGGGTCAAAAGCCTGGGGCCGCAGCAAAAACGAACCGTTCGAGTCGGGCATGCTACCTACCGGTGGCGCCCGCTTGCGGCTCTCAGCCAAATTCTATCTGGTCGCGATGCTGTTCGTGATCTTCGATATCGAAGCCCTCTTTCTCTTTGCATGGTCTGTGTCCGTCCGCGAAAGCGGCTGGACCGGATTCGTCGAAGCTCTCGTTTTCATAGCAATTCTGTTGGCAGGTCTTGTCTACCTGTTCCGAGTGGGCGCCCTTGACTGGGCTCCGGAAGCTCGTCGCAAGCGGCAGGCGAAGCTGAAACAATGAGGCTTTGGCAATGCAATACAATCTCACCAGAATCGACCCCGATGCTCCTAACGAGCAGTATCCGATTGGCGAGCGGGAAACCGTTTCCGATCCGTTAGAAGATCAAGTCCACAAAAACATCTTCATGGGCAAGCTCGAAGACGTGCTTAACGGCACGATCAACTGGGGGCGCAAGAACTCCCTGTGGCCGTACAACTTCGGCTTGTCGTGCTGCTACGTGGAAATGACCACCGCCTTCACGGCGCCCCACGACATCGCGCGCTTTGGCGCCGAGGTTATTCGGGCATCGCCGCGTCAGGCCGACTTCATGGTTATCGCCGGTACCTGCTTCATCAAGATGGCGCCGATCATTCAGCGTCTCTACGAGCAAATGCTCGAGCCGAAGTGGGTTATTTCCATGGGTTCGTGCGCTAACTCCGGTGGCATGTACGACATCTACTCCGTGGTTCAAGGGGTGGACAAGTTCCTGCCGGTGGACGTCTACGTACCTGGCTGCCCGCCCCGTCCAGAAGCATTTCTGCAAGGCTTGATGCTGTTGCAGGAATCGATTGGACAGGAGCGTCGTCCGCTTTCCTGGGTCGTTGGTGATCAAGGCGTTTATCGCGCCGACATGCCTTCGCAAAAGGAACAGCGCCGCGAACAGCGAATCGCAGTCACCAACCTGCGCAGCCCTGACGAAGTCTGATCCAGATCTGTTCTTACAAAGAAACGAGAAGCTGGCTTCATTCTTTACGTTGACCGAAAGCGAAAAAATAACCATGACTACAGGCAGCGCTCTGTACATCCCGCCTTATAAGGCAGACGACCAGGATGTGGTCGTTGAATTGAACAACCGTTTTGGCCCTGAGGCGTTCACCGCCCAGGCAACCCGCACCGGCATGCCGGTGCTGTGGGTGGCCCGCGCCAAACTCGTCGAAGTCCTGACCTTCCTGCGCAACCTGCCCAAGCCGTACGTCATGCTCTATGACCTGCACGGCGTGGACGAGCGTCTGCGCACCAAGCGTCAAGGGCTGCCATCGGACGCCGAGTTCACCGTGTTCTATCACCTCATGTCGCTTGAGCGTAATAGTGACGTGATGATCAAAGTCGCCTTGTCCGAGAGCGACCTGAGCTTGCCGACCATCACCGGTATCTGGCCGAACGCCAACTGGTACGAGCGTGAAGTCTGGGACATGTACGGCATCGACTTCAAAGGCCACCCGCACCTGTCGCGCATCATGATGCCGCCGACCTGGGAAGGTCACCCGCTGCGCAAGGACTTCCCGGCGCGCGCTACCGAATTCGATCCGTACAGCCTCACCCTCGCCAAGCAACAGCTTGAGGAAGAAGCCGCGCGCTTCCGCCCTGAAGACTGGGGCATGAAGCGTTCCGGGACCAACGAGGACTACATGTTCCTCAACCTGGGCCCGAACCACCCTTCTGCGCACGGTGCGTTCCGTATCATCCTGCAACTGGACGGTGAAGAGATCGTCGACTGCGTGCCGGACATCGGTTACCACCACCGTGGTGCCGAGAAAATGGCCGAGCGTCAGTCGTGGCACAGCTTCATCCCGTACACCGACCGTATCGACTACCTCGGCGGCGTGATGAACAACCTGCCGTACGTGCTCTCGGTCGAGAAGCTGGCCGGCATCAAGGTGCCCGAGAAGGTCGACGTCATCCGCATCATGATGGCCGAGTTCTTCCGCATCACCAGCCACTTGCTGTTCCTGGGGACTTACATCCAGGACGTTGGTGCGATGACCCCGGTCTTCTTCACCTTCACCGACCGCCAGAAGGCGTACACGGTGATCGAAGCCATTACCGGTTTCCGTCTGCACCCGGCCTGGTACCGCATCGGCGGCGTCGCTCACGATCTGCCACGCGGCTGGGACAAACTGGTGAAAGACTTCGTTGAGTGGCTGCCAAAACGCCTCGACGAGTACACCAAGGCTGCCCTGCAAAACAGCATCCTCAAGGGCCGTACCATCGGCGTCGCTGCCTACAACACCAAAGAGGCCCTGGAATGGGGCGTCACCGGTGCTGGCCTGCGTTCGACCGGTTGCGACTTCGACCTGCGTAAAGCGCGTCCATACTCCGGCTACGAGAACTTCGAGTTCGAAGTACCGCTGGCCGCCAACGGCGATGCCTATGACCGCTGCATGGTTCGCGTCGAAGAGATGCGCCAGAGCATCAAGATCATCGACCAGTGCATGCGCAACATGCCGGAAGGCCCGTACAAGGCGGATCACCCGCTGACCACGCCGCCGCCGAAAGAGCGCACGCTGCAGCACATCGAAACCTTGATCACGCACTTCCTGCAAGTTTCGTGGGGCCCGGTGATGCCGGCCAACGAATCCTTCCAGATGATCGAGGCGACCAAGGGCATCAACAGTTATTACCTGACGAGCGACGGCGGCACCATGAGCTACCGTACCCGGATCCGTACTCCAAGCTTCCCGCATCTGCAACAGATCCCTTCGGTGATCAAAGGCAGCATGGTCGCGGACTTGATTGCGTACCTGGGTAGTATCGACTTCGTTATGGCCGACGTGGACCGCTAAGCATGAACAGCACGCTTATCCAGACAGACCGTTTCACCCTGAGTGAAACCGAGCGCTCGGCCATCGAGCACGAGCTGCATCACTACGAAGACCCGCGCGCGGCGTCGATCGAAGCCCTGAAGATCGTTCAGAAAGAACGCGGCTGGGTGCCGGATGGCGCCTTGTACGCAATCGGCGAGATCCTCGGCATCCCGGCCAGCGACGTTGAAGGTGTGGCGACGTTCTACAGCCAGATTTTCCGTCAGCCGGTTGGCCGTCACATCATTCGCGTCTGCGACAGCATGGTCTGCTACATCGGCGGCCACGAGTCTGTGGTCAGCGAAATCCAGAACAATCTGGGCATCGGCCTGGGTCAGACCACCACCGACGGTCGTTTCACCCTGCTGCCTGTCTGCTGCCTCGGCAACTGCGACAAGGCACCGGCGCTGATGATCGACGACGACACCTTTGGTGATGTACAGCCTGCTGGCGTCGCCAAACTGCTCGAGGGCTACGTATGACCCTGACATCTTTCGGCCCGGCCAACCGCATCCAGCGTTCGGCCGAGACTCACCCGCTGACCTGGCGTCTGCGGGACGACGGCGAAGCCGTGTGGCTCGACGAGTACCAGGCCAAGAACGGTTACGCCGCTGCGCGCAAAGCCTTCGCCGACATGGATCAGGACGCCATCGTTCAGACCGTGAAAGACGCAGGCTTGAAAGGTCGCGGCGGTGCAGGCTTCCCCACTGGCGTGAAGTGGGGCCTGATGCCCAAAGACGAATCCATCAACATCCGCTACCTGCTGTGCAACGCGGATGAAATGGAACCGAACACCTGGAAAGACCGCATGCTGATGGAGCAACTGCCCCATCTGCTGATCGAAGGCATGCTGATCAGTGCTCGAGCGCTGAAAACCTACCGTGGCTACATCTTCCTGCGTGGCGAATACACCACCGCCGCCAAGCACCTCAACCGTGCCGTGGAAGAAGCCAAGGCTGCTGGTCTTTTGGGCAAGAACATCCTGGGATCGGGTTTTGATTTCGAGCTGTTCGTCCACACCGGCGCCGGGCGTTACATCTGCGGTGAAGAAACCGCACTGATCAACTCCCTCGAAGGCCGCCGCGCCAACCCGCGCTCCAAGCCGCCCTTCCCTGCCGCTGTTGGCGTGTGGGGCAAGCCGACTTGCGTGAACAACGTTGAGACCCTGTGCAACGTGCCGGCGATCATTGCCGACGGCGTTGACTGGTACAAATCGTTGGCGCGCGAAGGCAGTGAAGACATGGGCACCAAGCTCATGGGCTTCTCCGGCAAAGTCAAAAACCCGGGCCTGTGGGAATTGCCGTTCGGCGTCACCGGTCGCGAGTTGTTCGAAGACTACGCCGGCGGCATGCGCGACGGTTTCAAACTCAAGGCCTGGCAGCCGGGTGGCGCCGGTACCGGTTTCCTCCTGCCTGAGCACCTCGACGCACAAATGTACGCCGGCGGCATCGCCAAAGTGGGCACCCGTATGGGTACCGGCCTGGCCATGGCGGTGGATGACAGCGTCAACATGGTGTCGCTGCTGCGCAACATGGAGCAGTTCTTCGCTCGCGAGTCGTGCGGCTTCTGCACCCCGTGCCGTGATGGTTTGCCATGGAGCGTCAAGCTCCTGATGGCCATCGAAGAAGGCCGCGGTCAGCCAGGCGACATCGAGACCCTGCTGGGTCTGGTCAACTTCCTCGGCCCAGGCAAGACCTTCTGTGCTCACGCACCGGGTGCCGTGGAACCGTTGGGCAGTGCCATCAAATACTTCCGTCCAGAGTTCGAAGCCGGTATCGCGCCTGTCAGCGCCGCCGTCCCGCCTCTGGCAAGGCCGATCGTAATCGGCGCGTAAACGCTTAACAGGTGAAGGGCCTGGGCCCTTCGCCTCCTGCGATGACGCCTTTCGAGGCTGGTTTGATTCGCACGGATAACAAGATTCCATTAGCCACGCCCGCTGACACCGGGCCAACGAAGACCTTTGAACCATGGCCACTATCCACGTAGACGGCAAAGCGCTCGAAGTCGACGGGGCAGACAACCTGTTACAGGCATGTCTGTCGCTGGGCCTCGACATTCCATATTTCTGCTGGCACCCCGCGCTTGGTAGCGTCGGGGCTTGCCGCCAGTGCGCGGTCAAGCAGTACACTGACGAGAACGACACCCGTGGTCGCATCGTCATGTCGTGCATGACGCCTGCCACCGACAACACCTGGATCTCCATCGAAGATGAAGAATCCAAAGCGTTCCGCGCCAGTGTTGTTGAATGGCTGATGACCAACCACCCGCACGACTGCCCTGTGTGCGAAGAAGGCGGTCACTGCCACCTGCAAGACATGACCGTGATGACCGGCCACAACGAGCGCCGTTATCGCTTCACCAAACGCACCCACCAGAACCAGCAACTGGGCCCGTTCATTTCCCACGAAATGAACCGCTGCATCGCTTGCTACCGCTGTGTGCGTTTCTATAAGGATTACGCCGGCGGCACCGACCTCGGTGTGTTCGGCGCCCACGACAACGTGTACTTCGGTCGCGTTGAAGACGGCACCCTGGAAAGCGAGTTCTCCGGCAACCTCACCGAGGTCTGCCCGACCGGTGTGTTCACCGACAAGACTCACTCCGAGCGCTACAACCGCAAGTGGGACATGCAGTTCTCGCCGAGCATCTGCCATGGCTGCTCGAGCGGTTGCAACATCTCCCCGGGCGAGCGTTACGGCGAGCTGCGTCGCATCGAAAACCGTTTCAACGGTTCGGTGAACCAGTACTTCCTGTGCGACCGTGGCCGTTTCGGTTATGGCTACGTCAACCGCACCGACCGTCCACGTCAGCCGCTGCTGGCCGACGGCACCAAACTGAGCCTCGACGAAGCGCTGGATAAAGCCGCTGACCTGCTGCGCGGTCGCAACATCGTCGGTATCGGTTCGCCCCGTGCCAGCCTCGAGAGCAACTACGCGTTGCGCGAACTGGTCGGCGCCGAGCACTTCTACTCCGGTATCGAAGCCGCCGAGCTGGAACGCATTCGCCTGGTCATGCAGGTGCTGAACGACAGCCCGCTGCCTGTGCCAAACATGCGCGACATCGAAGACCACGACGCCATTTTCGTCCTCGGTGAAGACCTGACCCAGACCGCCGCGCGTATGGCGCTGTCGCTGCGTCAATCGGTCAAAGGCAAGGCTGAAGACATGGCCGAAGCCATGCGCGTTCAACCTTGGCTCGACGCCGCGGTGAAGAACATCGGTCAGCACGCGCTGAACCCGCTGTTCATCGCCAGCCTGGCGGAAACCAAGCTCGACGACATCGCTGAAGAATGCGTTCACGCCGCTCCGGACGATCTGGCGCGCATCGGTTTCGCCGTTGCTCACGCGCTGGACGCCAGCGCTCCGGCCGTTGAAGGTCTGGACGCCGAAGCACTGGAACTGGCCAAGCGCATTGCTGATGCCCTGCTCGCTGCCAAACGTCCGCTGATCATCGCCGGTACTTCGCTGGGCTCGAAAGCCTTGATCGAAGCCGCTGCCAACATCGCCAAAGCCCTTAAACTGCGCGAGAAGAACGGTTCGATCAGCCTGATCGTGCCGGAAGCCAACAGCCTCGGCCTGGCCATGCTGGGTGGCAACTCGGTCGACGAAGCGCTGCAGGCCGTGATCGATGGCCAGGCCGACGCACTGGTCGTGCTGGAAAACGATCTGTACACCCGTACCGACAAGGCGCTGGTTGATGCGGCACTGAACGCTGCGAAAGTAGTGATCGTTGCTGATCATCAGAAGACGGCTACCAGCGACCGCGCGCACCTGGTACTGCCGGCGGCAAGCTTCGCCGAAGGCGACGGTACGCTGGTCAGTCAGGAAGGTCGCGCCCAGCGCTTCTTCCAGGTTTTCGATCCGCAATACCTGGATGCAAGCATTCTGGTTCACGAAGGCTGGCGCTGGCTGCACGCACTGCGCTCGACGCTGCTGAACCAGCCGATCGACTGGACGCAACTCGACCACGTCACCGCTGCCGTTGCTTCGAGCACCGCGCAACTGGCGCGTATCGTCGACGCAGCACCGTCCGCGGCGTTCCGCATCAAGGGTCTGAAACTGGCGCGTGAGCCGCTGCGTTATTCCGGTCGCACCGCAATGCGCGCCGACATCAGCGTTCACGAACCACGCACCCCGCAAGACAAAGACACCGCGTTCGCCTTCTCCATGGAAGGTTACTCGGGTTCGGTTGAACCGCGTCAGCAGGTTCCTTTCGCCTGGTCTCCGGGCTGGAACTCGCCACAAGCGTGGAACAAGTTCCAGGACGAAGTCGGTGGGCACATCCGCGCTGGCGACCCAGGCACCCGCCTGATCGAAAGCACCGGCGATTCGCTGAACTGGTTCGCCGCTGTACCGCGTGCATTCAACCCGGCTCCGGGTACCTGGCAGGCCGTGCCGTTCTTCCACCTGTTCGGCAGCGAAGAGAACTCTTCCAAGGCCGCGCCGGTTCAAGAGCGTATTCCGGCTGCTTATGTCGCTTTGGCCAAATCCGAAGCCGATCGCCTGGGTGTCAACGAGGGTGCCTTGCTCAGCTTGAACGTGGCCGGCCAGACCCTGCGTCTGCCACTGCGGATCAACGAAGAGCTGGGTGCCGGTCTGGTTGCATTGCCAGCGGGTATCGCCGGGATTCCACCGGCGATCTTCGGCAAATCCGTTGACGGTCTGCAGGAGGCAGCTCAATGACCTGGTTCACGCCTGAAGTGATTGACGTGATCATCGCGGTTCTCAAGGCCATCGTGATTCTGCTCGCCGTGGTGGTGTGCGGCGCGCTGCTGAGCTGGGTCGAGCGTCGTTTGCTTGCCCTCTGGCAGGACCGTTACGGTCCGAACCGCGTTGGCCCGTTTGGTATGTTCCAGATCGCCGCCGACATGCTGAAGATGTTCTTCAAGGAAGACTGGACCCCGCCGTTTGCCGACAAAATGATCTTCACCCTGGCACCGGTCGTGGCCATGTCCGCCTTGCTGATCGCGTTTGCGATCATCCCGATCACCCCGACCTGGGGCGTCGCGGATCTGAACATCGGCTTGCTGTTCTTCTTCGCCATGGCGGGCCTGTCGGTCTACGCGGTGTTGTTCGCCGGCTGGTCGAGTAACAACAAGTTCGCACTGCTGGGCAGCTTGCGTGCTTCGGCGCAGACCGTGTCCTACGAAGTGTTCATGGGCCTCGCGCTGATGGGCATCGTGGTACAGGTCGGCTCGTTCAACATGCGCGACATCGTCGAGTACCAGGCACAGAACCTGTGGTTCATCATTCCGCAGTTCTTCGGCTTCTGTACCTTCTTCATCGCTGGCGTCGCCGTGACTCACCGTCACCCGTTCGACCAGCCGGAAGCGGAACAGGAACTGGCCGACGGTTACCACATTGAATACGCCGGTATGAAATGGGGCATGTTCTTCGTTGGTGAATACATCGGCATCATCTTGATCTCGGCGCTGCTGGTCACCCTGTTCTTCGGTGGCTGGCACGGTCCGTTCGGCATCTTGCCGCAACTGTCCTTCCTCTGGTTCGCACTGAAGACCGCGTTCTTCATCATGCTGTTCATCTTGCTGCGCGCTTCTATCCCGCGTCCGCGTTATGACCAGGTGATGGATTTCAGCTGGAAATTCTGCCTGCCACTGACCCTGATCAATTTGCTGGTGACCGCTGCGGTCGTGTTGTGGAACACGCCTGCAGTCGCGGTTCAGTGAGGATAGAGAATCATGAAGTACATAATTGACATCGTGCATGGCTTCTTCACCCAGTTGCGCAGCCTGGTCATGGTCTTCGGCCATGGCTTCCGCAAGCGTGACACCCTGCAATACCCGGAAGAAGCGGTCTACCTGCCACCACGCTACCGTGGTCGTATCGTCCTGACCCGCGACCCCGACGGCGAAGAGCGTTGCGTAGCCTGCAACCTGTGCGCCGTGGCTTGCCCGGTGGGTTGCATCTCGCTGCAGAAAGCTGAAACCGAAGACGGTCGCTGGTACCCGGACTTCTTCCGTATCAACTTCTCGCGCTGCATTTTCTGCGGTCTCTGCGAGGAAGCCTGTCCGACCACCGCAATCCAGCTGACACCGGATTTCGAGATGGCCGAGTTCAAACGTCAGGACCTGGTGTACGAGAAAGAAGATCTGTTGATCTCCGGCCCCGGCAAAAACCCTGATTACAACTTCTATCGTGTTGCAGGTATGGCAATCGCTGGCAAGCCGAAAGGCTCCGCACAGAACGAAGCCGAACCGATCAACGTGAAGAGCTTGCTGCCTTAAGGAAGAA
>NZ_JAEKEG010000094.1 GCF_016651255.1 Pseudomonas sp. TH10 | reverse complement strand
CCAGATCTGCACATGGTCGGCAGGCTTGAACTTGACCTTGTGCCACAGGTGCGCTCGATGATCTCGCCGTTGAGCTCAATGCTGATCGGCGCGCTTTCCCGGCGCTCGTACCCTGGTGCCTGCGACTTCAGCCACTCTTCCAGGGACATGCGGCGATTGGTCTTGAAGGTCGCGATCGGCGCCGAGTCGGCGATCTTGTTCGGGTAAAATTCGATCATTTGTAATACACCACTCTCGGATAATCGGACTCGAAGTCGCGCACTGTGCGAACCCGCACGCCGCCAGGTTGGTGTCGATGACCTTTAGCCGGCCTTCGACCTCGACCACTACGCCGACGTGGGCAAGCTGGGAGCTACGGAAAACTGCGGCGATTGCCCCAGGCTCTGGCTGGCACTCTTCCATGCCCCTGCTCAACTCCTGATAAGCCTTGGTGTTGCTGCGCAGACGATTGCGCCCGACACCTCCAAGGCTTGGGAGCATCGCGAAGCCGAACACCTCGGCGCGTATCGCGCGGCAGAGCCCCAGCAATCGAACGCCAAAGGGCCCCGCGCCTCGTCCACGTAGGGAGCCCGCATGTACTTGGCGAGGTCGGTCATATGAAGATGATTCCCGGGGCGATGGCAGCGGTCAGTTTGCGGCGCGGGTACTCGGTGCCCAGCAGGTCGAACAGTCCGCAGGTGAGCGTTGCGGTATCGCCTTCGTACTGCCGATTGAGCAGCGACAGGTGCATCCGCTCTTGCGGATAGCTCAGGTCGCTTTCCAAATACCGGCGATAGGCGATCGTGACTCGCGCCTCGGCTGCCCGGGCCTCTTCCAGCTTCTGCTGGACCAGACCGTTCGTGTTGTCCAAGCCGATCAGCAGGTTTTGGAATGCGCTGTTGTCTCGCGACGGCAGCGCCTCTTCAAACCCCATGGCGGTGAACAGTGGCGTCCGACCATCCTCGGTTCCCAAGATGTAGTCGTCATAACCAGCACAGAACCTGATGGAGTCAGGCCAAATGCTGCACATCGCCTCGATCGAGTTGATGATCATGTCGCTACCCGCAGAGGCGTAGCAGATGGCGATTGGGTTGCTCATTGCCAAATCCTTTTCTGTAGGCATAAAAAAGCCCGCCGAGTTGGCGGGCTTGCGACTTGTTGCTTGCGGATCAGTCTGTTGTGCTCCAGATCTCTCGGACCTTTCCGGCGGGGCCGAAAGTTGTCCCGGCCGCCCTCAACGAGCTCTCCTTCCATTTTTGCTCAGACGCCCGAATAGTCATCGCGATGTCAGCACCGACCGGCCCCTCATGCAGGCAGACGGCAAGCGAACGGCCAAGCATCACGCCTACCAGCTCAAGTCGCGCTCTGATCTCATGCATAGGCGTAGACGCCGTCAGCTCGCCAACGCCAAAGAACTTGGCCAGAAAGCCCGCGAGCTCCTTCCCGAAGTCATCTTTGTTCCATTCGATGTCATTCATAATCAATACCCTTGCCGACTCAGTCCGTAGGAGTGCTCTAAAACGTTGTTGAAGTCGCCATTGCCCTGAGCCACGCCCTGAACCAGATGGGCTTCAACCTCCTGGATGATAACCCGCAGCCTGCCAGCCTCGTCCGTTTGAGTGCTGACCTTCGCCGATGAGTAGTTGTTTATCTCAACGTTCATGCTAGGGGATGAAGTTGATGCGCCGGCCGAATTGCTGCCGCCGCTCGATCCCCCTTCCTCGGAGAGACGTTGCCGTTGCGCAGCGCCTCAACCGCAGCAACGCCTCCGAAGCGGCTGATATCGGCCTGACTCCAGACGACCTCCCCTTTGTGAACCGTGCCAGCAGGCTGATTAACTCCGCCTGCGCCTGTATAGCCGCCGGCCGAGAAACCTACTCCAGCGATAGAGGCAATGTTGGCAGCAGTGGTCACGCCAGCCGCCACCGCCAGCGCGATGCCGACAGGGAAAGGCGGGACTGCCAAGGCGTTCTGGATCGCGGTGTAACCCGAGATGGTCGCTTGCGCGATTGCCGCCGCCTTTCCGATGGCACCCAGAGTTTTATGCCCGGACTGGCTGAGCGATGCCATGCTTCCAAAGAAGTCCGCACTACTGACCAGAATGGCCTGATTCTTCGCCTGCTCGATCTTTGCGCGCTGAGCCTGGCCTTGAGCATTGATGTTCGCTACGCGCTCGGCATACGTCTCTTCGTTGATCGCGCGAAGCTCGAGGTAAGCGGCTTGTTTTTCCAATTCCATCGACCGCCAGGCTTCAATCTTTGCAGCTTCTTCGTTGAGCCGAGTAATCTCGCTCATTGGCCCGCCGACCGATCCGTCCAGGCCCGTAGCAGCCGGGGCCTGCGTAACACCCTCGACAGTCCCCGGCTTCTGCGCTGACTGAAGGTTGATGTCACGGATCTTGATCATGGTTTCGAGACGCTTCATGGCCTCGGTGTTGCCTTGGCGCTCGTACTCTGCCATCTGCGCCGCGTCGTCCAGGCTGGACTTCAGCTTGTTAGCCTCAAGCAACTGGCCGGTTAGGGTCAGCAGTTGCACCTGATCCTTCTGCGCCTGCTGAATGTCTTTGCTGATCTCGGCCTCGCGCTCCAGGGCGACGTTCTTCTTGAGCTGGGCGGTGATGAGTTCTTGGCTCGCCAATAGCGACTTCTGATCAGCCGTGAGTGTCTGCTTGCTTTTGATGTCGGCGAGCTGCTGCTCCCATTTGATCAGGGCCTGAGCTTGCGTGCCTACTCGCTCGGTAGCGATGCCCTGAGCGTTAAGCGAAGCGTTCTGCTGGAGCAGCACGGCCTGGGTCTGGCGTGCTGCATCCAAAAACTTCATGCCGGCATCTTCGGTGTAGGCTCGCGGCGCCGGCGTTTTCGGCTCTTTACTGGCGTACTCTTCGCGTATCTTGGCGATGCGCTGCTCGATCTCAGCTTCGGAGGCCTTGGCTGCTAGCCCTTTCGCTCGCGTGGCAGCAATGTCATCTTCCATCTTTTTTGATTGGTGCGGTATTTCAGGCCGTCCTCTTGCCAGCCTTTGTCTGCGTTTATGGTCGCTTTGCGTTCGCTCAGCTCTGCAGCCGCCGCCTCTGACGCCTGAGTCTTGGCATCGACTGCCGCCTGAGCCAGTGCGACCTGCTTCTCAAGGCCGGCGATCAGCGCTTTGTCGCCGATCTCTTGCGCCGACTGGAGTTGACCCTGAAGGTGTTGCAGCTTGAACAGCTCAGGGCTTGCAGAAAGCCCCGTCTTTAGCTGATTCCAGACCCCGGAAACGCTGACCTTTACGTCATCCCACGCTCTCGCCAGGCCGCGAGTGGATTCGACCATCTCCCGGTTGCGCGCGCCCATCTCATCCGCTACCGCACCGGCCAGCACCTTGATCGCACCCATGCGATCGCCTTGCTGCTCAAGGGCGCGGACCTGCTCAAATACGGCCAGAGTTATCACGCCATACTTGTCGCTGTACTCGGCAGCCAGATCGGAAACCTTGCCCTTGGTGCTGGACAGCTGGTCGGCGATCTCGCCCGCGCTCTTGCCGGTGGCGACAGACAGCTCGGTCGCCGCACGGGCCACTTGCGTGAAGGCCTCGCCAGTCAGGCGCCCGTTGTTCGCCAGGGCCAGTACCGCCTCGCTGGCTTGCGAAGCTGCGCCCGCCGGCGATGGAACCGGACAGGGCGATCAGGTCATCCGCCGTCCGGCCTGCCGCGTCACCAGTAGAGATCAAGGCCTTGCGATACAGTTCGGACTGCTCGTAGCCCTTGTAAGCAGCCAGGGTGAATACGCCAACCGCCGAGGCGGCAATCGTGAATGGGTTGATCAGGCCTGCGACGTAGCCGCCCAAGGCCTGCGCTGCCGGACCGACGCCGCCAAACATATCCTTGAGTTGTCCGCCCTGCTGCAGGAATACGGTCAGCGGCGCCTGGCCACTTTGCAGCGATACCGCGATGTCGGTGAATTGCGCAGGAACACCGCGCAGTGCGGCAGCTGTCTGCTTGGCGGTGTTGCCACTACGGGTCAGGGAGTCATCGAATCGATGGAGCTCGTTGCGCGTTGAAGTGATCTTTGACTGATATTCGTTGTAGGTGTCGAGGTCGATCTTACCGGCCTTTCGCGCCTTCGCCAGCGCGATCTCCTGCGCCTCCAGTTCATTCATCTTCTTGTTCAGAGGATTGATGCTGTTCAGCAGCGCGTTGATTTCGTCGCGCTCATCCTCGATCGACTTGGCAGCCTCGTCGGCGCTCTTGCCGACATCCTTCATGCCCTCGCTAGTGCGCTTGAGTGCCGGCTGAAGACTGACCCCGGCCTTCTCTGCGCCTTCCAGCGCCTTGCGCATATCGACGGCCTTCTGCTCGGCGTCACGGCTGTCGATCTCAAGTACGAGGCGGGATGTCTGCGCCATGGGTTTTCTCCGGGCATGAAAAAGCCCGCACTAGGCGGGCTCTTTGTTCTGTTGGTTGCTCAGCTACTGAGCAGCTTGGCCTTCTCGGCCTGAAACTCTTGTTCGGACAGGATGCCTCTATCTTTTAGCTGCGATATCCGATCGATCTCTGTGTACTTGTCGCCTGGAGTCGTCGCTGCAATTGATGGCAAGATCTCTTTCGCCATGGCCGTGCTGGACGCCGCCCACACCAGCGCGGCAATCCAGCCGATGCCAGTCCATCCAAGAAAGATGTTGGTCAGCATAATAGAGGTGGTGTTGTGGTGTACCCGGTAGCACGCCACTATCGCTGGCACGAAGTACACGATGATCGCTAGAAAAAACAAAATGATTGCGAGAGTATCTGATCCGCCTGACATGACCGCCTCCTGATTGATCTCGAGAGGCTAGCATCAGTCTTCTTCGTCGTCTTCATCATCTTCGTCATTATTCAAACTGACCTCATCCAGGGCGAACATCACCTGATCCATCTCTCGCCGGGACATGGGCGACGGGTGCGCCTCAAGCCAGTCGTTGATTTCCCGGGCCGACAGCGGCAGTGGGAAGGCGCCGGCCATGGTCGTGATGAATCGTCGACCGCGGCACACGTTGCGGAAGCTGTTCAGCAGGTGCGCCGTCATTGGGTCGGTCGGCGGCTCATCCGGCACCGCCAGCTTCAGGCTTTTGAAGATGGCTCGTCGTTTGTCGGCTTGACCTGCCCACTCTCGCTCCCATTCGAAGCGGGCGACTGCTTTCCCACGGTTTCCGCCAGCTCTTTGGCTGTCTCGGTCGCGGTGGCGCTGCCCTGGCGGAGAACGAACAGGAAGAAGTCGATGTTGCTTTCAAGCAGGTCGTAGGCGTTGCTCACGCTGAACTTCAGCGGGTTGCCGTGTTCATCCTGAACGCCATCCCAATCCTTGACGATGAAGTTCGCCAGCAGCATGCAGTGGTTCTGATGCTCGGTCTTCTCGCCGGACACCACGCCAACCTGGCCCTCGGCAAACTGCGCGTCATTGCGCTGAATGCGACGGCGGGCGCGCTCCATGGCGATCTGGTATTCAGGATTGTCGATCCCAGCGACCAGAATCTTGGTTTCCTCGTCGTACTTGGCCCACTTGGTGTCAGTCAGTTCGGGGGTTTTCTTCATTTGCAAAGCCATGATGAATCCTCAACGCCATGCCAAAAAAGGACCGCCCCGGCAGGCGTAAGCACCGGAGCAGCCAAAGTGGATAGTTGTTTATGGTGTAACGAAAGGGATGCGCGTGATGGTCGGCGCCAACTTCGCAGCGGTGTAATTGAGGGTGACCTCAATGAGATCGCGCTTGCCGCCACTCGGCAGCTCACCATCAATCTCGACAGCCGGGAACTCGAAAACGTATTCATTGCCCAGACTGTCAGTGATCGGAAACTCGATCGCGACAGGTAGGCGCGTGAAGGTGTTCTTCCAGATTTCCCATGCCCGCTTCGACCAAGCCAGCACGATGGTGCCGGTGATAGCCGCTTCCGTGGCGATCTGTGCGCCCGGCCCGAGCCTGGTGGTGCCGATGCAGCGCTGAGCCTGCAGGCTGTTATCCAGGTTGATGGTCATGGCCGACACGCACGCGACACCTTCGAGAGATGTCCCGTCGACGAGAATGGTGCCCACGTTGTTGTTGGATAGGAACGGGGTGGTTGTCGGCGCGCCAGGCGTCACAGCAATCGGCGCCTCGCTGTCGGCATAGTCCAGACACGCCATATTGAAGGTTGCGGTGATCTTGCCGTCTGACGGGATGTCGAGTGCAAAGGTGGACACGTGCGCGCCCTTGAACACGCTGTAGACACCTACGTCGACGTACCCCTTGGAGATACTGAAGGTGTGGCGTACATCGCCAACAGTCAGCACGTTGCTGGTCCAGTTGCCATAGAAGGCAGCTTCGAGCAGCTTGTCGAATGAGCCGAAGGATAGCTCTGCCGTCAGGTCCCCGCCGATGTCTGCGCTGGTGACGATCGAACCCTGGCTGAGCCGGGAATCATTCACTTCGTCACTGACAGCGGTGTTTACGGTGGGCGTCAGGGCGTTTCCGGTCAGTCGCAGTGTGTCCCATGCGCCAGCCGGGGTAACTCCTGGCGTCACCTCTGCAATGATGTGGCTTACAACTTTGGCTCCGCTCGACATATTGGTGTCTCCTGATTGCGGGCATAAAAAAACCCGCAGAGCGCGGGCGAGGCATTGTTCGTTGCGTCAGCCGGCGCGGAACCGGATGTTCACGTTGATCTGGTAAAAGCCTTCAAGCTCACCCGCAACGACTTGACTGGCTTCCATGCATTCAAGATCACCTGACTGCCAGTAACCGAAGTGAGCTTCCAGCGCGTCGGCCAATTGATTCAGCGCCTTCGTGCCGGTTTGCGTTCGAACGAAGCACTGAACGCTGATCTGTCCCGGCTTGCGGGTGTGCGGCCTGTCTGCCATCCCCGCCATGAAGGCTGTTGCGTATTGGATGTTCAGTAGGCACCAGGCACCCGTCGCCGGCGGATTGAATACCGAAGGCTGGTTGGGGTATCCGATTCGGGCCTGATCCAAGCCGGCGAATGCAGCCATGCGTGCGGTGATCAGCACCCTGATTTGCTCATACGTCATCGATAAGCCTCGCTCACGCCGATGAAGGCAAGGTCATAAACCCCCGCCAGGCGCCTGGGTGGAATGCCCAAGCTCGAGCATCTCGCCGTACGGGCTGTTGGTCTGGATGTAGATCACTGGGAAATTGCCAGAGGCTCGGATCAGCATCGACCCATCTGAGATGGTTGCCGACCCTGACGGATCCACGCGCTCAATGACGGTCATGTCGGGCGCCCCAATGGAAACCATGTGGCTACCCCGGAACGTACCCCCGATGTAGCCTTTGCCGGCAGCCTTGGCGTCAACATAGAAGTTCTCTCTGCGCTCGCGCTGAGTCAGCTTCTTGAATTTCTTGCGACCGGTGTTGCTGGCATTACGCACATCGACATTGGCGTCATAGGCATCCGCCAGGGCCGTGTTTTTGCTGGTCAGCGCCAAGTTGGCCTGCCATAGGTCAGGGTTGCCAACCGGAGATCGCGTCACTACTTCAGTCAGCATCGATATCGCAATGACTCTCGCCATCTGCGTTATGTCATCCCCCGCCTGATCAGCGAAATCGGTAAGGCTATGGCTCCACCCTGCTTTATTCGTCATCAGGCCTGCCTCAGCTGGATTTCCCAGTGCGCTCCAGCCGGATCTTGCTGGACGTTAACCACATCGAAGCCATTTATCTTGTGACCGATGTCCGGCGTTCCAGTGGTCTCGTTGGTGAGAGCTATCAGGAGCTGGTCTTTGGCGCGAATATTTATGCCGTCGATGCGCTCAATCTTGAACTCATCAAACACTCCGCGACCGCTGTAGGCGATGACGACAGGGTCGGACCCAGTCTCGGTGACTGGGTCCCACGTGCCCGGAATCGTTACGCCCCCAGTGAACGGCTGCACCGCATCCGCCAGGTCAGTGTCGAACGCCTCGGCCAGGTCGGTCTGGATCTCTTCGCGAAGGCCCATGAATCACCTGTAGACGTTGAAGCTGAATGGGCTGCCGCGCCATTGACCCAGCAGCCCAAGGGCAAACTGAACGCCATCAGGCAGCGAGGTGCTTTTGCTCGAGTCGATCGAGGCGAAGGTCTTGCTGGTGGTGACCGATCCGGCCTTGACCGTCTTGGCTTCCAGCGAACCCTCGGTGTGCTGCTGGTACAGCTTGCCCTGGGAGGCGACCACCGCCAGCTCGGCGCCGGCCTGCTTCACCTCTTCAGGAATGGCGTCCATGTCGACACCGACCAGGTTGAGCGAGGTCAGATAGGCGTTGGCCTGTAGTACTGCGCGCGCCTTCTTGTCATCGGCTGCCCATGTCGGCCCGAGTAGGCCGTCTACGTCCGCCACAGTGATGTAGGTTGCCATCAGGCCTCCGCTTGAATGAGTGGGGCCGAAGCCCCGGGTGTTACTGAGCTGCTTTCAGCAGTGCCAACAGCTCAGGCTTCAGATCGCCCGACTTGTAGGCGATGCCCTTGGCGTCCAGCTGCTCCTTGAGTTGGGCAGCGGTCAGCTCGGCGAGAGGATCGGCGGGCTGAACTTTCTTCAGCTCCACCAGCTCTTCGCGAGCTTCGTCCCGCTCTTGTGCCAGGCGCTGCATGCTTTCTTGCAAGCCGGTCAGCGCCTGATGGATGCGCAGTGCCGGTCCGTCACCCTCAACAGGGTTCAGCACGCCAGCCTCAAGGCCAGCAGCCAGCAGGTTCACCGCTTCGAGGTCCAATGCCTGGCGAGTTGCTTCGGCGCCACCGCCAGTGTTGTGCGCAGCGCCGCCTTCAATTCGCGTACGTGCGTGCTCAACACCACCGGTTTCGCCGACAGTTTGAGGGCCGACAGTGAGCTCACCCTCGGTGCCACCGAAGCCCCAGCGCGCCTTCAGATTCGGGTCGATGTGATTGTCTTTCTGGATAGCCATGATTCTTGTCCTTCTGTTGTTCCGGCCCCGAAGGGCTGGGAGCCGATTAGGCCGAGACGCTGGAAGTGATGAACGCCAGCGGTACCTGCTTGCGTGCAAACTTGCGGGTCCAGTTGGTGGCCAGTGCCAGATCCGCCCAGTTCGCCGACATCGGGCGAGTGGTGGTCGGAGTACCGGTGACGGTAGCGCTGTTGAACGAGTAGCCCAGCGGATGCACAACAAAGTTGCGACGAGTCCACAGGGTTTCGGTACCGCCACCATTACCGCGATCAGGAGCGCGCTCGTATTCCAGGCCGTCTTCGCCTGGCGGGGTTTCTTCCGCAAACCCGAGAGCACCCGGGCCGAAGATCACGGACAGATACTTGTTCGGTGTGCCGGTGATCACGGGCATGCCGTCATCAACCACAACGCGCATACCCTGGAAGCGACCGAACTCTGGAATCTGGTCAGCGATCGGGGTGAAGTCGATCAGGTTGAGGATCTGCAGCTCGGTCTGAACGGCGGAGTGCATTGCGATGACACTCAGGCCGCCCAAGGCGCCGGAGTAGTCGCCCATGGTTGCCTTGGCGCGAATGATGGCAGCGGCGCTGATGGTGCCGCCTGCGTCCACGACCATGTCACTACCGTTACCTGCAACGTTGTCGTTGTAGATGCCGATGGTGGTGGCAATGGCGCGACGCTGGGCCACTTTCCGCCAGTAGGAAAGCAGTCGACCAGCAACGAACTCCAGTGGATCCTGATTGGTGATGTTCTTCACCAGGTTCATGCAGTTGAAGCCTTCGTTGAGGTACGCAGCGCGCGCCTGCATGCTGTCGGTGTGGACGGACAGCGGTACCGCGATGTCGGTGTACACGTCGTTCGAGTAGTTCGACTCGATGGACGCGTCCAGGTCAACCCACCACGGAATGGTGAAGGTGTTGGACGGGCTAGCCAGCAAAGTGGTCATGTCCGAGTTGGTGGTCAGGATGCCCGACTCGAAGAACGCGGTGCGCTCAACGCTGTTGACGGTGATGTAGTCGCGCAGTTCGTCGCGAAACACGACGTCCGAGAGAATGGTTGGCATTGCGGAATATCCTTTTACTTGGCCTCAGCAGCGGCTTTCATGCGCGCGTGCTCGGCGGGGTTGGTTCGGCGGAGCTCAACGCGCTCCATACCGGTCATTTGGTCCCACGTTTTGGTGGCCCCGCCACCCTTACCCCCGGCAGCCCCGCCACCGTTCGCTTGCGTGCCGCGCACCAGTGAGGCGTAGCGCGGCGCTTGCTGGAATTCTTTCGCCAGGTCATCGAGGGATGCGATGGTCAGGTTGCCGGCGGCGTCCGTGACCTTGACCAGGCCTTCTACGATCTTCAGGCGGCGCTCTACGAACTCGGACAGGATCTCGGCGTTCTCGCCGTCGGCGATGCCGGTGGCGATCTTGCTGGCGGCAGCCGCTATGCCCTGGCGCTCGATGCTGGTGGTCAGTTCCACCAGTCGTGCGCGCTCGATAGCCAGTGCTTGCTCGCTGCTGGCATACAGCTGCTCGAAGTCACCCTTCGCCTTGGCGGCGTCCAACTGCTCTTTCGCGAGCTTCTCGTCGGCCTCACGCTTCAGGCGCTTGGCTTCCTTTGCCTCATCGAGCAGCACCTGGTTCTGGCGCTTCAGGCCTTCGAGGTCACCGCCACCAGTGGGCAGCCCCTCAACAGCCAGCACGTAGTCTTCGCCCTGGGCTTTGTAGAAAGCCTGCAGGGATGGTTCGAGCGCGTCGTATGCAGCCTTGTCGATCAAATATTTCATTTCATCCCCGGATGATTTGCCGTTGGCTCAGCCGCAGGCGTAAAAAACCGGCTCATGGCCGGTCGTTTGATGATTCGTTGTCAGAGCCCTGCTCGCTCGAAGGCGCGCGGCTCCAGGTCTTTCAGTTGCTGCAGGGTCAGCGTCTTGCCGTTGTCGTCGACGAACTTGTCGAGCGCCAAGTCGCCCTTGGTGAACAGGGCATACCGGCTCGGCCCCAGCACATCGCGCTGGAAGGCCGCAGGCTGGCGCGAAAGCCAATCCTGATAGGTCGTCTTGCTCGACACCTGAGCAGCACCGTCAGGCCCTACTGAGGGCCGGGTTGAGCCAGGAATCTCCCGCGCATACTCATCCTTCAGCACCGGAATCTCCGAGGTTCGGCAGTTCCAGTGGAATGGTGGCGAAGGCGCGTCGAGCGGCACAACCTGATTGTCGATTGACCGACAGAACGGCGATGTCCTGCCGTCCAGCGTGGCAATGCGGCGCTTACCCTTAAGGATGTCGTCATTGGCCTTGAGCGTCTGCATGCGCGCCGAACTGGCGACATGGTTGGTCATGGTCCTGACGAGCGACGTAGCCTGATCCTGGTGCAGCTGGTGGATGCTGGTGAGGCGCCGGCCGATCTGCTGGCTGGTCTCGCCCAGGCTGGAGCCTATCTGGATCTCGCCGATGATCTCGGCGGCCTTCTTGGTCCCGAACTGATCGAGTGCGCCGGCAATGCTGATGCGCTGCACACCCTTGCGAGCTTCGAGCTGCAGCGGATCAGCCAGGGCTGCAGCCGCAACCATTTCCGCCGACGGCACGCTGAGCTGCACAACGGCCTTCACGACCTTGCCCAGCATGGTGGCGTTGAACTCAGCCTCGTAGACCGCGAACTCGCCGAGGTCCAGCTGCGCCCTGCCCTTCAGGTCGTCGTAGATGCCCCGCAAATCGCCTTGGAGCGTTTCTATCTGCGAGGTGTACCGTTGAGTCCCGTATGCGCTCAGACCTGCTGCAACGCGAGCCTTCGCTGTGTTGATGGCTTTGCTGATGAACGATGCGACCCGCTTCAGGTTTCCGCCGGCATAACGCTGGACGTAGATCTGATGACGGGTCGTGGCGTCCGACAGATAGCCTTCACTACTCATCGTTCACCACGGGCTTCTGGTCGGCTGGCGGATTTGGCTCGCTGCCCACCACTGGAGCTTCGTCCTCGCGGTCGGCGTCGATGTCGTCATCCGTGCGATCCGACTCCAGCACACCGGCCTGCCGCAGGTTGGTGCGCAAGTCCTTCTTGGCAATGACGCCCTGTTGCCAGAGCTGCATCTGGGCCAGGATCGCCTGAGCGTCCATGATCTGATCGAAGAACTCCTGGTTGAGCCAGAACACCGTCCCGGTTTCGTCCACGGTGCCCATCATGAAGCGCTGGGCGTCGAACAGCGCCAGGCGGATAGCCTCGCTGACGTTGCCGGCGATCGTGCCCAGCACAGAGTTATCCGAGCTGTACCGGATGCGAACAGCCTCTGCCGTCTCAGCGCCACCGCCCTGCTGGACGATACGAGCGCCGATCATGAGCATCTGTGCCTCTTTGTCCTTCATGAGCTCGCGGGCCAGCTGGGTTTCGTTGGCCTGCAGCATGATCGCTGTGCCTGACTTGCCCAGGTTGTGCCCACGGCGCGAGCCGATGTGCATGCCGTTCGGGTTCAATTTAACGAACTCGTCGGGCTGAATGTCCGTCGTGATGAACAGCGTTGGCTGGGAGCTGATGAATCCCGACTCCTCCACCGTGGCGCTGTTGCCGTAGTGCAGGATGTTCACCTCAGCCAGGTCTTCCAGCGGCGCCTTGTCGATGCTTGCGTCGTTGTTCTCAGACCCAAAGAAGTGAAACAGGATGTGGTCGAACGGCTTGCCGCTCTTGTCCTTTGGCTCGACCTCCTCGCCTTCAGGATCATCAGCACTGTGCACGCTCTGCACGTAGCGACCATCCTTCAGCATCAGTGCGCGGTACTGATCCTTGGCGGTGAACTCAAACCCATCAGCAGATGGCTCATTGATCTTTTCATGCAGGACCACCAGCACCAGCCGGCGCACTCCGTCGATCACATCTTCACGCCAATTGACGATGCTCTCGGCGCAGTAGAATTGGATGTACGCGCGCGACTTGCTTGCCTGGGCAACCGTTAGAGACGCCTGCCCCTCTGGCAGCTTGATCTTAGGGAAGTCCACAAGGAAGCCGCCGCGACCAGTGTCGAGACACTCACCAGTGGCCTCCTTGCTCATCTGTTCAAGGCTGGCGCCGTCACCGCTGACGCTCTCCAGCAGGTAATTAACGGCCGAAGGCAGCTTGATCTCTGCTGTCTTGCGAAACTACCGCGCCCAGTAGGCCAGTGCGCGTACGGCCTACCACGTTCAGAAACATGGCGCGCTTCTTCAGCTGCTCATACCGGGCCAGGTTCTCTTCCGACTTATTCAGAGGGTCCGGCATGGGCAGGTATTCGTTGTACTTGCGAACCTCTCGCGGGCCAGCTACGCAACGCTTGACCAGCTGCCAACCGGGCAAGGCGTCGTCGTACTCCTGCCGTTTGGCGCTGTAGTTGGGCATATGGGCCTCAGAAGGTGAAGGTGACAGGGATGTGGGTCATCGGCTTGATGATCGGGTAGTCGTGGTGGATGAAGTAGCCGCCAGCGTCGTTCGCGTGGTCGACGCCTGCCGTCTTGTCAGGCTCGCCATTGGCTGCCCACACCTGCTGCTCAAGGCCGTCTGCGTAGGTCGGGCAGGTGAACGGATTCACCAGGTACCGGCGTTCGCCCTGGGCATTGCAGAACATGGCGTTCATTGAGTTGATCCGGTCCTTCACTGGCGGGTTAGCCGCCGGCGCAATCACCGAGAAGCCGGCCTGCCGAAGAATGGCAATGTCCGTCTCGCTGGCGTTGACCGACTTGCGCGAGCCGCCCGAGGCGTCCGGGTAGATCCGGATTTCGCAGGTCTTCTCGTAGTCCTTGCCGTTATGGCGCCAGTAGCGCTCCTTGATGCGCCTGATCATGTCGGGCGTGTCATACCCATCGACCAGCTCATCAGCAGCACGCGGCAGGCCTTCTCCTCGCTTGACGTGCGTGATCGCAGCCATCTTGCCGACGTTGAAGTCCATGCCGATGAACAGAGGCTCGCCGGGCTGCACAGTGTCGAAGCAGCTGTTCAGCTTGCGATCGTACGAGTGGTAGATCGAGCCCGATGTCAGGTTGACGAACTGGCCGTTGAGGTAGGCCAGGATCAGCTGCGGCGGGTACGACTCCATCAGCGACTGGATGTAGTCAGGTGGCAAGTTCAGCTCGTTGTCGAACGTGCTCGCCTGCACCAGGCCGTACATCTCGCCCAGTGAAGGCTTGTCGCGCACCTGCTTGAGGAACTGCAGATAGACGAACTTGAACCCTTCAGGGGTGGTCGTCACATCCACGCCGTTGCGCAGCCCCGGCAGGTTGTAACGCATCCGGGCAATGATCTTGCGCCAGGCCTGCTGAGCCTTGATCGCGGTCAGCACGTCCAGCTCGTCGACCAGTGCGTGACCGATCTTGAAACCGACAATCGTCTGCGGCTTCTCCATCGACCGGCAGATCACAGTGCCGCGATACTGCCGGCCGCTGTAAACGTGAACCTCATGGTTCGCCTGGTTGATCTTGGTCTTCAGCCCCCAATCAAAGGCCACCTCATCCATGGTCGGATAGAAGATGTCCCGGATCTGCGGGTAAGTCGGCGCGAAGTAACCAGCGTTGACGCCTGGCCACTCCATGAAGTGCTTGCTCAGCGCGGAGCAGCCCACCCAGGTCTTGCCAGAGCCGAAGCCGGCAACGAAGGCCCGGAACTTGTGGGGCAGCTGCAGGAATGTTGACTGTGGGACGTTAAGGCTCGGCATTCGGCTTCCTCGCGTCCACTACATCCACCTGAATGCGGGTCGGGATTGCCGGCTCATCATCCGGATCGTCCTTGCGGTTCCGGTTGACGTAGA
Organism: Pseudomonas sp. TH10; assembly: GCF_016651255.1. Lineage (GTDB taxonomy): Bacteria > Pseudomonadota > Gammaproteobacteria > Pseudomonadales > Pseudomonadaceae > Aquipseudomonas. The sequence continues at coordinate 5,107 of NZ_JAEKEG010000094.1, read as the reverse complement.
TGTCGCCAACTTCTTTGGCGGCCTGCTCCAGCAACTGGGCAGTCAGCGCCATGTTCTTCATGTTCTCGGCTTTCTCAGCCATGCGGCCCAGGGCACGCAGTCGATACGCACGGTTGGCGATCGGGATGTCTTCGGTCTGCTCGCGAAACTTCTTGCGGGCGCCATGGAACAGCTCAACCCACTTAATTCCCAGCCCTCGACCGGCATACTTGGTCGGGTCGTGGGATTCGCAATGCTGACGGGTGAGCTCAAGCCCGAACTCTTTCTTGACCGACTCAACAACTTGTGAAGGCGTATCAAAGCAGGCTAGAGCCTGAACAATGAAGGCTTTGACCTCGCTTCGTAGCACTGCCATATGGTTGTCATCCGTCAAAACTCGTCAGTGAAGTCAGGCCGACTTGAGCAGACAGGTTCCGCAGGCCCTCGATATGTTCAATTTCCCTACCTCAGCAGGCTTGTTTGCAGCGTCCACCAGCTCCTGCACATCAGGGCTCGCACCATAGCGACGGACCACACCGACGAACTCTTCGACGTCATGGCCGCGCATCTCCAGCTTGGGCAATCCTTCCTGTGTAAACCTCGGGGCGCCGTACTTATCCTTCGCCTGGGCGATGTGATAGAGCTCATGCTCGACCAGTGCGCAGAAGTCCGCATCGGAGCACTGTGAGCAGTAGTCGGCAGCCAGGGTGATGATGTAGGCCGGCACATCGCCGAACCAATCCATCATCTGCTGCTCCATCCGGGCCTTCTGCCAGCCACCCGCACGAAACGCGACCTCTTCGGCTTGGCCTACTACGGTGCGACCCTTCTTGCTGAATGCAGACGACGCCCACATCACACGGATGTCAGCGTCGATCAGATGGGCGTGGTCTTCGTTGTGGATGCTGCCGGTGTCGGCAAGTATCTCGGCTTGGAGCCATTCCCACACCTCAGGAGCCGGCGTCAGGCGGATACCAAAGTCGGATAGATCAGATAGATCGAGCAGTGACTTCGGAGGATTTGGACGATCCATTACCCGCCGCTCCATTTAAGTCGATCGTTCGAACCAGGCCGCCGGTGCAATTATCCCGCTTCTTAGCCATCTCAACCGCCTCAGCAGCAGTCGCCCCCATATCCATCGCAGTGAGCGCGTGTACGCCTCCGCTGCCGATTGCGTAGGGCTTGTCTCTAACCAGCGGGCTTTTCCAGAAGCCATCCTCTGCATCGTTACCGGCGTACCACAGCCCATCAGCATCAATGACGATGGCTGCGCAGGAAAGGTCGCGTGAGTCGACGGCACCAAAGTAGGCGGCAATTAATCTCGAGTAGTGGCTGGTCTTGCCCGAAAGTATGAACTTGACGCCTTTCTCTTCTCGGCACTTCTGGAAGTCGTCGTACAGAATCTCGGTATCACGAGTGATCCGAGAGTCGTAGGCGATCACACCGTCTTTGTAGGCAATGGTCGTCATGCCGTCACCATGATGTGTGTTTGTGCGTGTGCGTGCCCATGCAGGACTGAGACCACAAAGCCTTGGGGAAGGCCGGCAGCTCTGGCCGCATCAACCGCCTTGGCGATGACGCTATCGAGCTCAACGATCGCTCTGGTGATATCCGGGCTGAGCGGCATTGCGTGGCGGATGTTCGTTACGTTGCTCATCAGGAAACCTCACATGCCGGCCAGATCGACCGGGCAAACGCCAATGCGTCGTCATGGCTCAGCGCTTGATCCAAGGTCAGCATCGGGAATGGCTTGTAGCCTTCGACCGATACGGACCAGTTGCGCTTGGTCACTCGCCCTCCACCGGGACTACTTCGATATTTCCCCACACAGGGTGAAAGTCGATGTGCTCGCCATCGGAGGATCTGACTGGATCATCAAATAGGACGGCGATACCGGCTCGCGTGTCAGCGTATGCCACCCATCTGGCTCGAACTCCATCAATGAACACCAGCCGCCGGCCGCGCCATCCGTAGCCCAGTGAACGTGCTCGCCTGATTGATCACTCATGACTCCCTCCAATGCGCGACACAATTTGCTTGCTCGCGAAACGTGTCGCGGATTCGGTTACTTGGTCAGCTTGGGCTGCAGAATCACCCGGGCGATCATCACCAGGACACCCAGCACGCCATAGGCAATCGGTGGCAGCACGGCCTGGAGCGATGGCATCAGTTGCTCAGCGATACCCAGGGCAGCAATCGCAGCTCCCGCCTGTACGCTGGTCAGGCTCATGGCCTGCTTCCAGTTGTCGATCAATTGCATCGGGAACACCTCGGGTTATTTGCTCTTGCTGCGTACGATCTGGGCGTCGACTTGGTCGGCGCAGGTGTCGAGCAGCTTGATGGCTTGGTCTTTCAGCTCCCACACGTCGCCATTCAGGCGCAGACCGGCTTCAGCTTCTGCCGCGTTTATCCGCTCACATGGCACCAGTGCAGGTGCTTCAATTCTTAGGGCGGACGTCTTTGTTACCAGTCCCGGCTTTGCCCCGCAGGCCGTCAGGGAGAGGCTGAGCAGCCCAATCACGAACAGGCTTGCTGTTGCGCTTGAGGTTTTCAAAGTTCTTCTCCGCCTTCTTGGCTTTGTCTTCGCTGACCTTGATGCGCTTGGCCAGGTCTGCGCTGTAGGCCGCGTTACGGGCCGCTTCAGCTTGCAGGGTGGTGATGGTGGCCAGGCTGACGGCATTCGCGTCGATGGCCTTCTTCTTCTCGCCGGCCTCGAACTTGACGTCAGCGCGAAGGGCCACGACCTGGTAGTGCTGAATGCCCACCAGGAGTAAGGCGAACAGGGCGATGATTCCGGCGACTGCGAATGCCTTCATGCCGCATCAGCCTTGCGACCCAGGAAGCGGATCACCATTTCGCGGATGGCGGTTACGCCGAGGAACCCAATAGCCCCTCCGGCAGCAACCGAGAGATTCGAGGGCCACTCCATCCAGGCGATCACGCTACTGGCGGACAAGCTCAGACCTCCGCAGATCAGCGCTTCGAAGACGATCCGGCGCTTGCTGGTTTCTTTGGCGTCGTACAAGACACGAAGGAGGCAGATGAGGATCGCCATGATTGCGCCCTGTAGGAGCGGATTGCTCATTGCCTCCCAGAACTTGGCCCAGCTCTCAGGTCTGTCTGGCATGGCAGGCATCCGGTGTTCTCCCCTTCGGGAGCATGAACAAAAAAGGCCCCAGATCATTCTGAGGCCCTGAATAGGTGCGCATGTCTTTCCACGCTGTCAGCCAAAGACCCTCTCCACGTCGACGCCCTAATGCATCGATCTCGCAGATCCAGTCTCGCGCCACCCCGTAAGCATGGTGAGGACGGGGTACGCGGGCTGCCGGTGTTTTGTCGTAGCACTGCACTTGCCGGCTTATCAGTGTCCAGGCCTTCCGTGAGGCCGCCCTGGCTGCGGTGAATGAGTCAGCTCCAGCAGCACTCCCAGCTCGGAGCAATGGGTGTGGTGGAGCCGAAAACGAAAAAACCCGGCGCGAGGGCCGGGTTTGTGGAGCAAGTTGCCGTAGGCAAAATACTCAATATGGCAAAATGATGCCCTCAGCCGCACGGGAAGTCAAGCTGCCTTTTTCATCTCGTAGATAACCGCTCCAATGGGGCTGAGAGCCATTCTGTCGACGTCTTCGCAGCAGTCGAAAGTGAGGCGCACAACCGTCTCCCAATCACGGTCCCAGTTGAACGATTCGAGGCGCACTCCGTACTCGGCGAGCAGCCATGCGCGGAACGATTCCGGCTTGATCATCGGGTCATCGTTTGCCGACTGGCCGCCCTGGTGCATGTACCGGTACCGGCGCATAACCCCCTTCACCACGTACTCGAGCTTTTCTCGTTTCGCCGCGGTCATTCGCTTGGACTTAGAAACCACCATGCCAAAGATCATTTCCTCGGCTGCCTCCCGAATGTCGTCGTCGCGATTTGCTGCGTACATGTACTCGCCGAACAGGCGGACCTGCGGGTGGAGCCTGGCGATTGCCGACTGGATGTGTCCGGCAAGCGCACTGTGCATGGCATGGTTCGCAGTCGGGCCGCGCTCCGTCGATTGAACTACCACTCCAAGCTGGACGACGTCCGATGTCTGGCCTGGTGCCGGGTTGTAGGTGCAGTCGTGCCACGCTTGACGTGCAGAGTTGATATTCATGCTGCTCTCCCCTTCAGCTCTCTTGTTTTTGCCCGGTAGTCGGCGGTCATCGCCTTCAGTTCTTCGACGGTGTACTTCTTGGCCTCATGCGGACCTTCCAGCCAGTCCACAGCCTCGGCGCCGATCCGCTTAACCAGTGCTATGCGGTAGTTCACGATGTTCCCGGACAGCTGGGTGTTGCACGGTGAGCACTGGCGGTGACAGTTCAGCGGCTCGAAGCGCAGCGCCGGATTACTACCCACGGTGCGGTAGTGCCCGGCGTCGTACTTGCCCTGGTGGTGCCGGCCGCAGCTGATGCATGGAAGCTCGGCGTCACGCTCGCGCACCCAGGCGTTGAAGGCCTGCTGCGTGTCCTTGAGGTGATCCGCCCTGCTCTTCAGCTTCTCCTTGCGCACCTTGATCTCGCGGCGTTCGACCTGGGCTAGCGACTTGCGCGCCTTCTCCTGGTTCTTCGGTGCATCGAGGATTGCGCAGGCCGGGCTGCAGACCGCCTGGCCCAAACGCGAAGGTGCGAATGAGGCCCCGCAGGACTCGACTCGGCATTTTTTGGCGCGGGGTGGTTTCGACTGGATAGCCATCAGTAACCTCCTTTCATGCGACGTTCCCGCGCAGCACGTTTCTTTTCACCCTTGCTACGTCCGCCGCCACGGAATGGGTCATCCTCCAGCATCGGTGGTACCTGCCAGCCGTATGAAGCGCTGTTGACGCCAAAGCATTCAGGCTCTCTTACAACTCTTGTCACGTTGTCGAGAGCTCTAAGGGCGAGCGCCAAATGAAGAGAGCCTGCGCCCATGACTAGGATCCTGGTCATGCCGCCACCTCGCCGAGCAGATCCGTGAACACCACACCGCGCTCAGTGAAGTCGGCAACGATGCGATCGGTGTAGGCGATGCCCTGGGCCCGGCTGAATAGGCGGGTTACCGGGAACCCATCAGGACCGAACAAGGGGCAGCCCCCATCAGGTCCAACTTTTCCGCGTAGGTCAGGTGA
>NZ_JAEKEG010000093.1 GCF_016651255.1 Pseudomonas sp. TH10 | reverse complement strand
TGGATCGCATGCGCAGCGGCACAACCACCCGACTCAGCCCCGACAGCGGACATGTAGATGGTGGCTTCAATCGTATTCTCCAGGGCGGCAGTAATGGCTTTCTTCTGCACCGCAAATGCCGCCTGGGCCGAATACTGTTTGATGGTCTCGAAGCACGTTTGGGCAATCGCAAACCCGATCAATGTGGGTTTGAGCATCTTGCCGTCATTGCCCAGGATCAGATTGTCGCGCTGCGCGGCAAAGCATGCCCGCGCCTCGAAATACGTGGCCAGACCGTCACCCACGCCCGCGGCAAAAAACGCGGGGGTTGTTCGGCCAGAATGCGCGTGTCGGCTAGAACAACGTCCGGGTTTCTGGATAAAAACAGATAGCGGTTAAACGTATCGTCGTCGTTGTAAATTACCGAAATCGCCGTACAGGGCGCGTCCGTAGAGGCTAGCGTAGGCAGGATCAGCACAGGTTTTTCCAGGAAGTGTGCCGCCGCCTTGGCGGTATCCAGGGTTTTTCCGCCACCTATCCCGACCACATAATCAGCCCCACGTGCCGCTTCCACGTGCCTGTTGATTTCGCTGTCGGAACACTGCCCGCCAAACACAGCCAACTCCGCGCGTTGTTCGTTTTTGAACCCCGGCATCGCTTTCTCATGAACCCGGCCGACGATAAATTGATCGCAGATCAAATAGGCATTGGTCCCGAAGGCTTTGCCATGTATCGCTAAATCCACCAGTGCATCGGCCTGGACCAGAAACTTGGCCGGCGATGCAATGCCTTTGGTAATAGTCATCTCATTCCCTCACGTCGCCTGCGCATAACGCTCAACGTCTGCACGCTTGAGCGTTCTTCTGCGCTGATGACGAATCAGTTAAATACCATTCCGCCATCAATGATCACGGCCTGACCGGTCATGTAGTCGGAGTCAGGGCCGGACAGGAACGACACGCAGGCTGCCACGTCTTCGGGCTGGGAAAGCCGCTTCAAGGTGATGTGCTGGGCAAACTGTTCCATCCCCACTCAATGCTTTGATTGGCATTATCAGCCACATCCTGGGCAACCTTGCGCATCATCGGTGTATTGACGATGCCAGGGCAGTAGGCATTCACGGTGATACCCAGGTGCGCCAATTCCCGCGCCGCTGTCTGGGTGATGCCACGCACGGCAAACTTGGTTCCGCCATACACCGCCAGGTCCGGGTTGCCGATATGGCCCGCCTGCGACGAAGCGCTGATGATTTTGCCGCCATGACCCAACGCCTTGAACGCGTTGACTGCCGCCTGTATGCCCCAGAGCACACCGCCCACGTTGATGTCGAACGTTCGCCGATAGATCTCTGGCGTAATCGCCTCGATGGGAGCAATGGGCGCAATGCCTGCGTTATTGATGACCACATGCAGGTCACCCAAGCCATCCACCGCTGCCTGCACGGCCTCGAAAACATCCTCCCGAATGGCCACATCGACCTTTATCGCCAGGGCTTTGCCGCCCGTTTTCCTGATGTTTTCAGCCACTTGATCGGCCGTTTCAAGATTCATATCGGCGCAGGCTACGGCGAAACCATCCGCCGCCAAGCGCAAGGCAATGGCTTCTCCGATCCCTTGACCGGCACCGGTTACAAAAGCAACTTTTCCCAAGGACTTACTCATGCTGGTGTTCCTTCTTATTCGTGATGGGGGTTAAAGACTGCTCACACATCTGCCCAGGCTCAGAAACTCGCCTGCAGCTTCACACCGGCGACCCAGGCATTGTCCACCTCGTAAACGCCACCTGGATTGCGCACGTACTGCACGTTCGGGCGCACGGTCAGCCAATCGGTGACGTGCACGCCGTAATTGAGTTCGATGTTGTATTCGCTGTGCTGCACGGGAACGTACTGCGGGTCGTTGTAGTCACTGATGCCGGTGCTGTCATTGATCAGGCGCTGGCGCTTGGTGACGTCGTCATTGACCTTGAGGCGGGCGATGCCCACGCCGAGGTCATCTTTGGGCCGCGCATCAAACGGGCCTTTGTAGACCGCGCCGATATTCTGGAAGCTTTCGATGCCACTGGTGGCTTTGTCGTGCACGGTCAAGCTGGCAAATACGCTCAGACCGCGTGAGGCATCGCCGTTATGGGCAGTGAGCTGCTGTTGGCCAATGATCCATGCGCCGTGTTTGCTGCTGCGCGACTTTGGCGCCTGCCCGGTCAACACCTGCGGGTTACCGTTGACGTCGTCGTACAGGTCGTTGGCGCTGGCACTGCTGTGGTAGTAACCCAGGCGGTATTCACCGGGTAAGGCTTCTTTGCCTAGGGTTGGCTTCCAGATAATCTCCACCGGTACCAACGCGCCTTTGGTACCACTGCCGCTGAGCTTGAAACCGTTGCCTGTCTCCAGGTACGACGGATTCTGCTCATACACCCCGACCTGCACCGCCCAGCGTTGATCGAGGTTATAGCGCACACGGCCGCCCCACTGGCTCACCGGCCCGCTGTACCAGATATCGCCGGCGACGTTGCCGATGGGGGCACTGCAAAACGACAGACTTTGAAAGTCGCATGGAAAGCTGGCGAAGTCCTCGTTGACGCCCACGCGGCCAAATTTGAGGTCCAGGGCGCTGTTGAAAAATTTCTGGCGGTACCACATCTGGGTCAGGCGCCAGGTTTGTCCCCTGCCCCACACCTCCTGCACCGAGCTGAGTTGCGGTGCGCGGGGGTCAGAAACACGCTCGTTGGAGAGGTTGTTACCATTGCGCTCCGTCACCAGCAGTTGGAACTCGGCGTCATTCCAGCCAAATAATTTTTGCAGATCCAGGTGCGTGCCCAGTGCCCATTGCGCGGTGTAGCGCGCCGTGCGGTCATGGTTATAGCCTCCGTGCACATTGGTGGCGGCTTCGCCGACATAACCGACGATCACGTCAACGCCCTGCTCCAGCAGCTCACTGCGTACCCCTCCCCAATCTCCGGTCCCCCATTTCGAGTAAGCGTCGTCCGCAGAGGCAGGCACAGCGATGCATGACAGGAGCCCGAGCCCCAGCGGCAATTTCCAAGCGATGTTCATGTCGATTTACCCTATTGTTTTTATGTTTACGACACAGCGTTGCCCGGACCGCAGGGCAGCGCCCTTGCGGTCACTCAAGAAAGCAATCAGTTGAAAATGGGTCGATACAGATCAAATGCCGGCCAGGCACAGGTATTTGATCTCCAGGTAATCCTCCAGGCCGTATTTGGAGCCTTCCCGGCCAACACCCGACGCCTTGACCCCACCAAACGGTGCGGCTTCGGAACTGATAATCCCGGTGTTGACGCCGACGATGCCGTACTCCAGCGCCTCGCACAAACGAAACACCCGGCTCAGGTTCGCGGTGTAGAAATACGCTGCCAGGCCGAACTCGGTGTCGTTGGCTTTAGCGATGACTTCGGCGTCATCGAAGAAGCGAAAGACCGGTGCAAGCGGACCGAAAGTTTCTTCCTTGGCGACACGAGCGTTGTCCGGCACATCCACCAAGATCGTGGGCTCAAAGAAATTGGCACCCTGGGTATGCGCACCACCACCCTGGACAACCTTGGCCCCTTTAGCCAAAGCATCCTCGATATGCTCGCGCACCTTGGCGACGGCCTTGCCATCAATCAGCGGCCCAAGCGTCACGCCCTCGGTAAAACCATCGCCAATCTTCAGAGCGGCCACGGCTGAAGCAAGTTTGTCGACGAAGGCGTCATACACCTTGTCTTGCACATACAGTCGATTCGCGCAGACACAGGTCTGCCCTGCATTGCGAAACTTCGACGCGAGTGCGCCTTCTACGGCAGCGTCCAGATCGGCATCGTCGAACACAATAAAGGGCGCGTTGCCGCCCAGTTCCAGAGAGACTTTCTTGATGTCGTGGGCACATTTTTCCATGATCTGGCGACCGATCTCAGTGGACCCCGTGAAGGAAATCTTGCGCACAACCGGGTTGCTGGTCAGCTCCTCGGCAATCTCTGCCGCTGCGCCCGTCACCACCGACAGCACCCCTTTGGGAATGCCCGCCTGTTCGGCGAGATACACCAGCGCCAATGCCGAAAACGGCGTCTGGGAGGCCGGCTTGATGACCATTGTGCAACCAGCGGCCAGCGCCGGACCGGCTTTGCGGGTGATCATTGCGCTGGGGAAATTCCAAGGCGTAATGGCGGCGCACACGCCCACGGGCTGCTTGATGACCAGCAAGCGTTTGTCCGTTGCGCCCGGAATAATATCGCCGTAGACCCGCTTCGCCTCCTCCGCATACCACTCGATATAGGAGGCGCCGAAGACGATTTCACCCAGCGCCTCAGGCAGCGGCTTGCCCTGTTCCAGGGTCATGATGTGAGCCAGGTCGTGCTGGTTTTCGATAATCAAGTCGTACCAACGCCGCAACGCATTGGCGCGGGCCTTGGCAGGAAGCTCACGCCACGCTGGCAGAGCGCGCTCGGCAGCCTCGATGGCGCGGCGTGTTTCAGCCTTGCCCATGCGCGGTACCTGGCCAATGGTGGCGCCCGTCGACGGGTTGCTCACCGTGATCGCGGCTTCGTTGTCTGCGGCCAGCCATTCACCGTTGATAAAGGCTTGATGACGCAAGAGCTCGGGGTTGTTCAAGTTCATTGCAGGTTCTCCGTTACGCGACGTTTGAGCGCCCCTTCGACACTCATGGCCTTGAACTTGAAGCCCCGGTAGTCATCGTTCTTGACCGCTGCCAATTGCTCGCTAAACGCGCCCAACCCCCCATGTAGAAATACACCTTGTTGCTTTTGCCGGGGATATTGGCGCCGAAGATCCATGAGTCAGTCTTGGCAAACAGCGTCTGATCGGCAATGTCCTGGCAGGTCTTGCCCCATTCCTGCTCGCTTTGCGCAGACGGTTCCACACAGGCCAACTCGTTCTGCTCCATGAACCCAACCAGATCGGAGACCCACTCCACTTCGGTCTCAATCGTCGGTGGAAGATTGGTAAACGGACCGTTAGGCCCCAGGATCATGAACATATTCGGGAATTTGGCGGTGGCCACCGACAAGTAGCTGGACGGCCCGTCCGCCCAGTGATCCTTCATCGAGACGTTATCGCGGCCGCGAATATCGATGCGTTTGTAGTTACCGTCCACGGCGTCAAAACCGGTGGCAAACACCAGAACATCAAGCTCGTGCTCAATGCCATCGGCCGTCCGAATGCCCTTGGCGGTAATTTCTTCGATCGGGTTGGCCTTGACGTCAACCAGCGACACATTGGGACGATTGAAGGTCGCGTAGTAACCGCTGTCGCACAGCGGGCGCTTGGCGTAGAGATCGCGGGGCATCAACTTGCCAGCGGTTTGCGGATCCTTGACGATCTCGGCGATTTTCTCGCGAACGAAATTTTGCGCCTCGATATTGGCCTCTTCACTGGTGGCGATATCGTTGAAGGTTTGGAACATGTAGCGAAGCCGCCGCCGCCATCCCAGGCGCGCTGGAAGATGGCTTTGCGTTCAGCTGCGTCCACGCTCATGGTCGGAATGTCGCTTTCAGGGAAGCCGAATGCCAGTCGCGAGGACCGCACCTCCTGCCAGATGGCGTCGTAGTTACGTTTGATATCGTCGACGTATTCGCGACTGACCGGACCGTTGCCCACCGGCACGGTGTACTGCGCAGAGCGTTGGAAAACGGTCAGGTGGCCAACGGTCGGTGCGATCGCGGTAATGACCTGGCGAACCTGTCGAACCCGTACCGATCACACCTACGCGCTTGCCTTCCAGTACGGCATCGGCCGGCCAGTTGGCGGTGTGATACATGCTCCCCCTGAACTGATCGAGGCCTTTGATCTTGGGCACATTCGTTGCGGACAACAGGCCTAGCGCCGTCACCAGGTATTTGGCGCTGTATTGACGACCGTCATCGGCCGTGACCAGCCAGCGGCTGCTCTGCTCATCGAACACGGCGGCAGTGATGCCTGTCTCAAGCTGGATATCGCGGCGCAGATCGTGGCGATCCACGGCGTGGTTCAGGTAGGACAGGATCTGCGGCTGGGTCAGGTAGCGCGTGGTGATGTCCCACTCCTGACACAGCTCACGGTCCCAGGAGAAGCAATAGACAAACGATTCACTGTCGGATAAGGCGCCGGGGTAGCGGTTCCAGTACCAGGTACCGCCGATACCACCGGCCTTGTCGAAGGCGCGCACCTTCAAGCCTAATTCATCACGCAATTTCTTGAGCATGTAAATGCCGCCGAAACCTGCGCCGATCACGATGGCGTCGTAGTTGATAACGTCGGTGCCAACGGAACGTTTGGCCAGAACTGTAGTTGTCATTATGTTCTCCTGTTTCGATCAGTGCGCCTGCAGGCTTCACTCAACAACAAAGCTGCAGGCAAGCCGTATCCGCTCCCCTGAATAAGGATTCAGCGGACATAAACCTGCTAAGTGAGCGGGGGTCAGTTAGAGCGAGAAGCCGCCATCAACAGCGATCGCCTGCCCGGTAACGTGGGGAGCGCACGCCAGGTAAACCGCCAATTGGCCCATGTCTTCCACGGTTTGCGCTTCCCCCTGAGGGAGCAGGCTGGACTGATGCCGCTCCCAGGATTGCACTTCGGTTTCGCCGGGTTGCGCCCATCGCGCGGAAAGCCCCTCATCACCGCGCCACATTCCGGTGCCCACCACACCGGGGCAGAGGGCGTTAACCGTGATGCCTTCGCGGGCAACTTCCTTGGCGAAGGCATTGGTAAAACCAATCACGGCGAATTTGGAGGCGCTGTAGTGGGAGAGGTCCGGGAAACCGACTTTGCCGGCAATTGAGGCAAGGTTGATGATGCGGCCGAAGTTATGCTCACGCATCAGCTTGAGTTCGGCCTGGCAGCAGAGGAATACGCCACGGGCGTTGATGTTCATGATGCGGTCCCACTCGCTGACGGCCAGTTCATCGACCCGACCGAGGCTGACCACGCCCGCGTTGTTGACCGCCACATCCAGGCGGCCAAATTGCGCCCTGACCTGCTCAATCAAACGGGCAACACTCTCGGGTTTACTGACATCAACTTGCAGGGCCACAGCCCGACGACCCAGGGCCTGGACCAACGCGGCAGCCTCTTGCGCGATGCCCAGGTCGTAATCGGCCAGCACCAGGTCTGCACCGGCCTGGGCCAGGCTCAGCGCAATGCCCTGGCCAATGCCACGGCCAGCGCCGGTCACCAGGGCAACCTTGCCGTTCAGGGAGAAATTCACAGCGTTGAATTCGCTCATGTATTGCCTCTGTCGTTATTGTTGTTGAGATGCGACCGTTCGACGCGGCCTGCTGAGACTGACAGAGCAAGTCGGGTGCCAACCTCTTGCTGTCGCTCCATAACGCCCGGAATAGAGCGCTAAACGCGTAATGGATCGCTGCTGCCCGACCGGCCGCCGCAAGACATAACCGCTCGTGTCTCCCGCGAGGCGTTGCGAATACTGAGCGGTTATGTCTCACCGGCACCGGCCGACTGATTCAGCTTGAAGGGATTGGCCAAGCCGCCTTTAATGGCCATCAACAGAAAAATAAGATCCAACATTCGGAGGTACCATGTCCTCTGGTTTTTCGAAGACTCATGTGGAACACGTGAGTCGCGTACTGCGCACTGCCCAGAATGCCCCGACCCTGCCGGTGCCCAACGCCATCCTCGATTCCTGGCGTCGCTCGGTGCAGCATTACAAGCTCGACCCGGGATCCCTGCAGGGGCCAAGGGTGCTGGAGGCTCACCAGATCAATGAGCACCGCCAGCGTGTCGACGATTTCCTGCATCTGGCAGGAGATGAAATGTCACGGCTTCACAGCCGCGTACGCGACGCCGATTACTGCGTGATGCTCACCGATACGCTGGGATGTACCGTCGACTACCGCATCGACTCAGCCCTGCGCGGCGAGTACCGGCGCTCCGGCATGGACGTCGGCACCTGCTGGTCGGAGAAGGAAGAAGGCACGACAGCGGTCAGCGCGGTGTTAATCGACAAGCTGCCGGTCACCGTGCACAAACTCGATCATTTCCGTGCAGCGTTTATCGGCAATACCTGCTCTGCGGCGCCGATATTCTCACCTGGCGGCGAGATCCTGGCGGTATTGGACGTTTCTTCAGTGCGTGCTCCCGATGACCGGCGCAGTCAGCATTTGATTCGGCAAATGGTCATTCAAAGTGCTACCGAACTCGAAAATGCGTACTTCATGTACAGCACCCAAGACCTATGGGTATTACGCGCACACCCCTGCCCGGTTATGTCGACAGCCAACCGCAATGCCTGTTCGCCTGGGACCGGGATGGCCGCATAGAGGCGCTCAACCCCGCTGCGCGGCGCCTGCTGCTACAGCGTTGTGGCCGAATCCCCGCGCATATCGATGAAGCCTTTGCCTCAGCAAAGCTGCCCGCCGCTGGGGATGACAACATCCACTTTTTGCCGTCGATGGGGTTGCACGTGCGCCTCAAGGCGCCCCGCCGGCCCATTAGCGTCCCACTGGCCAGCAGCCCGGCATCAGCGCTGGACCCCAAGGTTGCGCAGGCACTGGAGCTGGCGGTACGTGTCAAGGATCGCGGTTTGCCCGTGCTGATTCATGGTGAGACCGGTGCGGGCAAAGAGTTTTTGCCCTGCAACTGCATGCCGCCAGCAAGCGTCGAGACAAGCCCTTTGTCGCAGTGAACTGTGCAGCGATTCCCGAAAGCCTGATAGAGAGTGAGTTGTTCGGTTATGCCGCTGGCGCCTTTACCGGCGCTTCGACCAAAGGCATGCGAGGACTGTTGCAGCAGGCTGACGGCGGCACATTGTTTCTCGATGAAATCGGCGACATGCCCCTGGCCCTGCAAACCCGCCTGTTACGAGTACTCAGCGAAGGCGAAGTGGCTCCCCTGGGCGGTGCACGCACCCAGTCCATCGATATTGAGGTGGTGTGTGCCAGCCACCGTGATATTGCAACGCTGGTTGAGGCTGGCAGCTTTCGTGAAGACCTGTTTTTCCGTCTGAGCGGCGCACGCTTCGATATTCCGCCGTTACGCGAACGCAAAGACAAACTGGCGTTGATCAACAGACTCCTGGACGACGAGTGCGAGCGCTCGGGCGAGCGTGTGGAACTGAGCGAGTCTGCGCTGGAAATGCTCTTGAATAACAGCTGGCCGGGCAACATGCGTCAACTGCACCACGTGCTGCGATATGCCTGTGCTGTGTGTAAAGGCCCGGTGATCGGCGTGGATGACCTCCCAGCGATGCTCGGCGCGAGTGCGCCGGTAAAAGGCCAGGATACGGCCAGCGGCAGCCCGGCACGTCAGGCGTTGATCGACACGCTTGTGCGCAACCGCTGGAAACCCCTGTTGGCCGCCCGCGAACTGGGGATCTCCCGTGCAACGCTGTACCGCAAAGTGAACGCGCATGGCATCAAAATGCCCGGCAAGGGCTCGTATGATTGAGTCAGTGCCAGGCGGGCTTTTCGCCCGCCTGGCGTGCGATGCTTACAGAGCCTGCTGCAGCGCCGGAACGGCTTCGAACAGATCAGCCACGAGACCGTAATCGGCCACCTGGAAGATCGGCGCTTCTTCGTCCTTGTTGATCGCAACGATCACTTTGGAGTCTTTCATGCCGGCCAGGTGCTGGATCGCGCCGGAGATACCGACGGCAATGTACAGCTGAGGCGCAACGATCTTGCCGGTCTGACCGACCTGCATGTCGTTCGGTACGAAACCTGCGTCGACTGCCGCGCGCGAAGCGCCAACAGCAGCGCCCAGCTTGTCGGCCAGAGCGTACAGGTGTTTGAAGTTGTCGCCGTTCTGCATGCCGCGGCCGCCGGAAACGACGATCTTGGCAGCAGTCAGCTCTGGGCGATCGGACTTGGCCAGCTCTTCGCCAACGAAGCTCGAAGTGCCAGCGTTGTGCGCAGCACCAACCGCTTCAACAGCAGCCGAACCACCTTCAGCAGCAACCGGGTCAAAACCGGTGGCACGCACGGTGATCACTTTGATCGCAGCGGTCGATTGCACGGTAGCAATGGCGTTACCGGCGTAGATCGGACGCTTGAAAGTGTCAGCGCTTTCGACCGAGATGATCTCGGAGATCTGGTCAACGTCCAGCTGAGCGGCAACGCGCGGCAGGATGTTTTTGCCGTTAGAGGTAGCGGCAGCCAGGATGTGGCTGTAGCTCTTGCCAAGCTCTGCGATCAGAGGCGCAACGTTTTCCGGCAACTGATGCGCATAGGCGGCGTTGTCGGCCACCAGCACTTTAGCCACGCCAGCGATTTTCGCAGCGGCTTCAGCCACGGCGCCAGCGCCAAGGCCGGCAACCAGAACGTGGATGTCGCCACCGATTTTGGCAGCGGCAGCTACGGTATTCAGGGTGGCTGGAGCCACTAACTTGTTGTCGTGTTCAGCGATTACCAAGATAGTCATGATCAGGCTCCTAAGCTTAAAGCACCTTCGCTTCGTTCTTGAGTTTTTCAACCAGTTCAGCCACCGACTTGACCTTGATACCTGCGCTGCGTGCAGCCGGCGCTTCGACTTTCAGGGTCTTGTTGGTGGAGGCGGTGGAAACGCCCAAAGCGTCCGGAGTCAGCACTTCGAGAGGCTTCTTCTTGGCTTTCATGATGTTTGGCAGGGACGCATAACGCGGCTCGTTCAAACGCAGGTCGGTGGTGACGATCGCTGGCAGTTTCAGGGAAACGGTTTGCGCGCCGCCGTCGATTTCGCGGGTCACGGCAACGCTGTCACCGGAGACTTCGACTTTCGAAGCGAAAGTGCCCTGACCGTAACCGCTCAATGCAGCAAGCATCTGGCCGGTCTGGTTGTTGTCGCTATCGATCGCCTGTTTACCGAGGATCACCAGCTGAGGCTGTTCCTTGTCGACAACAGCTTTCAACAGTTTGGCCACGGCCAGCGAAGTCAGATCTTCAGCGGATTCGACGAGGATGGCACGGTCGGCACCCAGAGCCAGTGCGGTACGCAGCTGCTCCTGAGCGGTGGTCGGGCCGATGGAGACGACGACGATTTCAGTCGCAACACCTTTCTCTTTCAGGCGTACGGCTTCTTCCACTGCGATTTCGCAGAACGGGTTCATCGACATCTTGACGTTGGCGAGATCGACGCCGGAATTGTCCGCCTTGACGCGAACCTTGACGTTGTAATCAACAACGCGTTTGACAGCTACAAGAACCTTCATGGATTCCTCGTTACTCTCCGGTGAAAAGAAAGTCGCCTAGGCGAACCTGGCGGTTGATGCTCATCAGGCTAAAAGGGCACCTCTAAAAACGCCGGCATAAGTGTCAAGTGACCATCGCTCATAATGTTGATGACCGTTCGTCAGTGGTGACCGACAAGTCATGGATCTTCACGCTGTGTAAACTGCGCGCCGGACCTGCGCTGCGCATCACCTTCTACTGCCTGTGCCCTGTCTTTAGAGGTGCTCTTGAAACCGCCAGTCTGCCTACGACGAGCGCAAAACCGCCCGTATCTTGACCGGAACGCCTATTCCGGTCAATACGGCAAAATGGTCGTTCATAAGCCGCGCTTCTTTGATTTCTCTGGGCTGGAGCCAATTCAAACAAACGTTTGTATTGGACGCTCGGAGTGGTGTAGATATAATGCGCCCCCTAGAGAGAAAGGTGGTCAATCGATTGTCCTGTTCGGCGCATTGCGCAGAAATTCATGGAAGCGACATCAAACCTCCAAATTAGAAAAAAAACTGTTGAGCCTTGAGTAGGAGATAGCCTGTGGAACGCGAATACATGGAATTCGACGTGGTCATCGTCGGTGCCGGCCCCGCTGGCCTGTCCGCCGCCTGCCGTCTGAAGCAGAAGGCCGCCGAAGCCGGTAAGGAAATCAGTGTCTGCGTGGTCGAAAAAGGCTCCGAAGTCGGCGCACACATCCTTTCCGGTGCCGTGTTCGAACCACGCGCTCTGAACGAACTGTTCCCGGACTGGAAAGAACTCGGCGCACCGCTGAACACACCGGTCACCCGCGACGACATTTTCGTGCTGAAAAACGCCGAAAACGCGCAAAAGATTCCAGACTTCTTTGTGCCCAAGACCATGCACAACGAAGGCAACTACATTATCTCCCTCGGCAACCTGTGCCGCTGGCTGGCCCAGCAGGCGGAAAACCTCGGTGTAGAAATCTACCCGGGCTTCGCTGCTCAGGAAGCGCTTATCGACGAGCAAGGCATCGTCCGCGGAATCATCACCGGTGATCTGGGCGTCGACCGCGAAGGCAACCCGAAAGAAGGCCTCTACACCCCTGGCATGGAACTGCGTGGCAAATACACGCTGTTCGCCGAAGGCTGCCGTGGCCACATCGGCAAGCAACTGATCAAGCGCTTCAACCTCGACAGCGATGCCGACGCCCAGCACTACGGCATCGGCCTGAAAGAAATCTGGGAAATCGACCCAGCCAAACACCAGCCAGGCTTGGTGGTGCACACCGCCGGTTGGCCACTGGACATCATGGGCACCGAGAACACCGGTGGATCGTTCCTCTATCACTTGGAAAACAATCAGGTCGTCGTCGGTCTGATCGTCGATCTTTCCTACAGCAACACGTACCTGTCGCCGTTCGACGAGTTCCAGCGCCTCAAGCATCACCCGGTGCTGGCCCAGTACCTGGAAGGTGGCAAGCGCATCAGCTACGGCGCTCGCGCCATCTGTAAGGGCGGCCTGAACTCGCTGCCGAAAATGGTCTTCAAGGGCGGCGCGCTGATCGGCTGCGACCTCGGCACCCTGAACTTCGCCAAGATCAAGGGCAGCCACACCGCGATGAAGTCCGGCATGCTCGCCGCTGAATCCGTGGCTGAAGCGCTGTTTGCCGAAAAAGACGGCACTGAGGAGCTGACCAGCTACGTCGATGCCTTCAAGCAGAGCTGGCTGCACGAAGAACTGTTCGCCAGCCGCAACTTCGGTCCGGCGATTCACAAGTTCGGCGCCATCGTGGGTGGTGGTTTCAACTGGCTGGACCAGAACATCTTCGGCGGCAAACTGCCGTTCACCTTGCACGACACCAAGCCGGACTATGCGTGCCTCAAGCTCGCGGCCGACTGCAAGAAGATCGACTACCCGAAACCAGACGGCAAGATCAGCTTCGACAAGCTCAGCTCGGTGTTCATCTCCGGTACCAACCACGAAGAAGAGCAGCCTTGCCACCTGAAGCTGACCGACCCGAGCATCCCGATCGGCAAGAACCTGCCCCTGTACGACGAACCAGCCCAGCGCTACTGCCCGGCCGGTGTTTACGAAGTGATCACCAAGGAAGACGGCGAGAAGCGCTTCCAGATCAACGCCCAGAACTGCGTGCACTGCAAGACCTGTGACATCAAGGACCCTTCGCAGAACATCACTTGGGTCACGCCGGAAGGCGCTGGCGGCCCGACTTATCCAAACATGTAAGTCGACCTGCTGAACAGCAAGGCTCCCGAATCGGGGGCCTTTTTGTTGCCTGCGATTTTCAACAACAACCTGTAGGGGGATCTATGGGGGTCAGGCAGCGCGTTCGTCGCCCGGGCTGCGCTCGAAGTAGCGTTTGTACTCGCGGCTGAACTGCGACGTGCTCTGATACCCCACCCGATGCGCCACCTGCGCCACGCCCAGCCCTTCCGCGACGAGCAACGTCTGCGCCTTCAGGAGTCGCAAGCGCTTCAGATACTGCACCGGCGACAATAACGTGCTGCGCTTGAAATGCTCGTGAAACGTCGACACGCTCATATTCGCGCAACCGGCCAAAGTCTCGACGTTCAACGGTTCGGTGTAATGCGCATGCAGATGACTGATCGACGCCGCCACCCGTGCGAACTGCCCCTGCTGTTCTACCAACGCGCGCAGCACATCAGCCTGCGGCCCACGCAGTGCAGTGAACAACAACTCACGCACTCGCGCCGGCCCGAGAATCTGGCATTCCAGCGGATCGTGCAGACAACTCAGCAAGCGCTCGACGCATCCGCGCATGGCGTCGTCCAGCACCACCGAAGTCATCGACTCGGGCGTCTGCGCCGGAATATGCCGGCCCGGCGCCAGCCCCATCGCCAGCACCAGCTCACCGAGCAGCACCCGGTCAATCGCCACCGAAACACCCAGCAACGGCGCATCCGGCAAGGCAAAGGTTTCGCATTCGAACGGCACCGGCAGCGCCTGAATCAGATAATGCCCGGCACCGTACTCCATCGTCCGAGGCCCGAGAAACGCCAGTTTGCTGCCCTGGGCGATGATCATCAGGCTCGGCTCATAAATGTGCGGGCCACGGGCGACGTCGCAACTGGCGCGCAGCACCTGCACGCCCGCAAGCCCGGTCTGGCTATAACCATCGCGCAGCGCCAAAGGTTCGATCAGCGAAACCAGCCTGGCATTGGCATCAAGGTGACGGGTCAATTGCATCAAAGTGTTCTTCAAAAAAAATCATGGAAAAAGGGATAAAAGCATCATCGCAGATCCTTTTGCCAATGCGACCGATCAAACCCGCATGCCGGAGGATTAGGCATAAGACCCGGAGGAATCGTCATGGCCGCAGCGGCGGTCGGCGCCCAGAATGCGCCGCCTCACCTGTCATTGCTTTTGCGAGGTTTCATATGTACACCGCCATCGGATATGCCGCCCAGTCGGCCACCACGCCCCTCGCCCCGATGAAATTCGAACGTCGCAGCCCGCGCGCCGACGACGTTGCCATCGAAATCCTCTACTGCGGCGTCTGCCACTCCGACATCCACCAGGCACGCAACGAGTGGGGCATCGCTGTTTACCCGTTGATGCCCGGCCACGAGATCGTCGGAAAAGTCACCGCCGTCGGTGCGAATGTTACCCGTCACAAAGTAGGCGATCTGGTTGGCGTTGGCTGCATGGTCGACTCCTGCCGCACCTGCGAAGCCTGCCAATCGAACCTTGAGCAATACTGCCTCGAAGGTCCGACCATGACCTACGCCACTCCGGATCGGGTCGATGGCAGCAACACCATGGGCGGTTATTCGGACAGCATCGTCGTCAGCGAGCACTTCGTCGTACGCATCCCGGAGAAGCTCGATCTGGCCGCCGCCGCACCGATCCTCTGTGCCGGCATCACCACCTACTCGCCGCTCAAGCACTACGGCGTCAAGGCTGGCGAAAAGGTCGGGATTCTCGGCATGGGTGGCCTCGGCCATATGGGCATCAAGTTCGCCAAAGCCATGGGCGCTGAAGTGACCTTGTTCACCCGTTCGGCGAGCAAGGCTGAGGAAGGTCGTCGTCAGGGCGCCGATCACGTGATCGTCTCCACCGACGACGAGCAGATGAAGGCCGCCGCCGGTCACTTCGACTTCCTGCTCGACACCATTCCGGTGCAGCACGACCTCAACCCGTACCTCGACACCTTGCGTTTCGACGGTGTGCACATTCTGGTCGGGCTGATCGAGCCGGTGGAACCGCCGGTCCACGCCGCCAAACTGGTGCTGGGCCGTCGCGTGCTCGCCGGTTCGTTGATCGGTGGCGTCGCCGAAACCCAGGAAGTGCTGGATTTCTGCGCCGAGCACAACATCACCTGCGACATCGAAATGCTCGACATCCGCCAGATCAACGAGGCTTACGCTCGCATGATCGCTGGCGACGTGAAATACCGTTTCGTCATCGACATGGCCACCCTGAAGGTGTAATCAGACCTTGGCACCCAGCTCGGCCGACAGCCGGGCTGTGACCCTTTGATCAGGGGAATCAGCTCGGCCATTTTTTCCAGCGGCATGTACGGCACCGTACTGGCGATGCTGATCGCTGCGACGATGCGTTTACTCGCATCGCGGATCGGCGCCGCCACGCAACGGATCGATGGCTCGTTATCCTCCAGATCGAATGCGTAGCCACCGGCGACGTATTCGCTCATGCGCTGCTCAAGCTGTTCCCACGACTGCTGGGGATGCTGCGGCCGGAACTGACTTTTCCCACCCGCCGGCAGGCTGATGTCGTACAGCCGTTGCCAATCCTGCGCTGAATCATCGAGCATCAACGCCTTACCGATCCCGGTGCGCGCCAACGGCATGCGATGGCCGACCCGCGAACGCATTTCCGGGCCATTACGCCCCGGATTCTTCAGCAGATACAGCACTTCATCGCCTTCACGAATCCCCAAATGAACGGTGTCGCCGGTCAGTGCCGACAACTCGTCCAGATACGGCCCGGCCAGACTCACCAGCGGCAACTCTTCGCGTGCCTGGAAACCCAGCTCGATCAGCTTCGGCCCCAACAGATAACCGACTTGCGGCACCACGCGAAGGTAGCGCTCGTCCACCAGACAACTGGCCAGGCGATGAGTGGTGCTGCGGGTGGTGCCGATCAGCCGGGCAATCTCCTTGAGATCGCGCGCACCACTGGCCACCGCTTGCACCACACCCAGGCCGCGCAGCAGCGTTTGCGTGCCGGTGGGCGCGGCGTCCTTGGTTTTTTCCGGAGCGTCTTCCTGCATATCCAGCCTTTACCGTTGAGCGAGGGAACGGGCGGCATTATGGTCGCCCGACGTTGACCACTACAACTCGATACGCTCGACCTTACCGACCAGCAGCACATAGGACAGTGCGCCGATCAGCGCCAGGACCGAGATATAGGTGATCGCTGGAGCAAAGGAATCTCCGGTAGCCAGGAAACCGATGACGATCGGCGTGGTAATCGCCGACAGGTTGCCGATGAAGTTGAACACCCCGCCGGTCAAACCGAGCAAACGTGCCGGAGCGAGCGTCGACACCAGCGACCAGGTGATCGAAGCCAGACCGTTACCGAAAAACGCCAACGCCAGAAAGGCAATCACCAGCGGGGTCGACTCGACGAAGTTGGCGCCGATGATCGAGGTAGAAATCAGCAACCCGCCAATGATTGGCAACTTGCGCGCGAAACCCACGGTATAGCCGCGACGGATCAGGAAATCGGAAAAGAACCCTGAACACAACACGCCAACAAACGCGGCGAGAAACGGCAGCGACGCCAGCAGGCCGGACTTGATGAAGTCCATGCCGCGATACTTCACCAGATAGGTCGGGAACCACGTCAGGAAAAACCACAGCGTCGAGTTCAGGCAGAACTGGCCGAGGTAGATGCCCCACAATTTGCGTTTGGTCAGGACGATACCGAGATCCGTCCAGCTGAATTTGGCTTTGACCCTGGCTGACTCTTGCTGAATATCGACCAGACCACCGCCCTCGCGGATCAGGTCGATTTCGGCTTCGTTGGCGCCCTTGAAATCTCGCGGCTCGCGATAGACCGCGTACCAGATGGCTGCCCAGATGATGCCGACGGCGCCGGTTGCGACGAACACCATGTGCCAGCCGAATTCGTGTTGCAACCAGGCAAGAACCGGGGTCAGGAATGCCAGACCGACGAACTGCCCTGAGGTGTAGAAACCAATCGCCGTAGCGCGTTCACGCTCCGGAAACCACGTTGTGACCACGCGGCTGTTGATCGGATACGCCGGCGCTTCCAGCGCGCCGACCGCCATGCGCAGCACAAACAGCGCAATGAAACTCGCAGCGAAACCGAGCATCACCGTGGCCAGCGACCACAGCAGCAGCGCGACGCTATAGAGAATGCGTGGCGGCACACGATCCACCAGCCAGCCGCCGGGGATCTGCATGGCAGCGTAGGTCCAGCCGAAGGCGGAGAAAATCAGTCCGACGTGAATGGGGTCGATGCCCAGCTCGCTCGTCAGCGCCGGGGCGGCGATCGACAGGTTGCTGCGGTCAAGGTAGTTGATGACCACCGTGATAAACAGCAACACCATGATGAAAAACCGCTTGCGGCTGGGCGTGACTAAAGATGCCTGCCCGGTGAGGGTTTGCGGTTGCATGAGAGATGCCTCTTCTTATGTTTATTGAGGTCATGACGCAAATCTCCCATCCATGGAGATCAAACTGTGGGAGCTGGCTTGCCAGCGATGGCGATGTGTCTGTCACATCAATACTGGATGTGCCGCCATCATCGCTGGCAAGCCAGCTCCCACAGGGACTTTCGGTGTGTCAGCGCAGACTCACCACTCGGCAAAACTGCCATCGGCATGACGCCAGATCGGGTTGCGCCAGCGATGCCCGACTGCCGCACGCTCGATCACGTATTCCTCGTTGATCTCGATGCCCAGGCCCGGTCCGTTGGGGATCTTCACAAAACCCTTGTCGTAATCGAACACTTGCGGGTCCTTCACATAGTCGAGCAAGTCATTGCTCTCGTTGTAATGGATGCCCAGGCTCTGCTCCTGGATAAACGCGTTGTAACAAACCGCGTCCAGTTGCAAACATGCCGCCAGCGCAATCGGGCCCAGCGGGCAATGCAGCGCCAGCGCCACGTCATAGGCTTCGGCCATGTTGGCGATCTTGCGGGTTTCGGTGATGCCGCCGGCGTGAGAAGCGTCCGGCTGGATGATGTCGACGTAGCCTTCGCTCAACACGCGTTTAAAATCCCAACGCGAGAACAACCGCTCACCCAGAGCAATCGGCGTGCTGGTCAGCGGCGCCAGTTCCTTCAGCGCTTCATAGTTCTCGCTGAGCACCGGCTCTTCGATAAACATCAGTTTGTACGGGTCGAGTTCCTTCATCAGCACTTTGGCCATCGGCTTGTGCACGCGGCCGTGGAAGTCGACGCCGATGCCGACGTTTGGCCCGACCGCATCACGCACGGCGGCAACGTTGGCCAGCGCCAGATCGACTTTCTCGAAGGAGTCGAGGAACTGCAGCTCTTCGGTGCCGTTCATTTTCACGGCGGTGAAACCACGGCCCACGGCTTCCTTCGCCGCACGCGCGGTGTCGGCTGGACGGTCGCCACCGATCCACGAATACACGCGAATCTTGTCGCGCACCTGACCACCGAGCAGATCGCTGACCGAGACACCGAGGGCCTTGCCCTTGATGTCCCACAGCGCCTGGTCGATACCGGCCAGCGCGCTCATGTGAATCGCGCCGCCACGGTAGAAACCGCCGCGATAGAGCACAGTCCAGATGTCCTCGATGTTGCGTGGGTCTTTGCCAATCAGGTAGTCGGACAATTCTTCAACGGCAGCAGCAACGGTGTGCGCCCGGCCTTCAACCACGGGCTCGCCCCAACCGGTCACGCCCTCGTCGGTTTCGACCTTGAGGAAGCACCAGCGCGGCGGCACGATGAAAGTGGTGAGTTTGGTGATTTTCATCTCTGCTCTCTTTTGTAAATGCAGCTCTTATTAGATGCAGCGCACGCAGCGCCAAAAGTCTTAGCGAAGGGCCTTCCACGCGGCCACGTAAGCCTTGGCATTCACCGCCACTTGCTCCGGCGTCATGCCCGGTTTGAACAGACCGGAACCGAGGCCGAAACCTTTCACGCCGGCATCGATAAATGCCTGCATGTTGTCCGGCGTGATACCGCCGACCGGCGCCAGCAACGTCCCCGCCGGCAACACCGCAAGCCAGGCTTTGACGACCGCCGGGCCCATCTGCTCGGCCGGGAACATCTTGAGTACGTCTGCGCCTTCGGCCAGCGCGGCGAACGCTTCGGTCGGAGTGGCGACACCGGGCGACAGGAACAGGCCGGCCGCTTTGGCCGCACGCAGCACCTTGGGATCGCTGTGGGGCATGACGATCACCTGGCCGCCTGCGACTTTCACCTGCTCGACCTGTTCCGGCGTGAGCACTGTGCCTGCGCCGATCAGGCAATCGGCCGGCAAGGTGCTGCGCAGGATGCGAATGCTGTCGTACGGCTCGGGGAATTGAGCGGCACTTCGATGACGCGAAATCCGGTGGCATACAGGACTTCGCCAATGGCGGCCGCTTCTTGCGGACGCAGGCCACGCAGGATCGCGATGAGACCGTTTTGCGCCAGGGCTTGCTTGAGCATGTCAGACCTCCAGTGGGGGTTAACGGGAAAGGGTTGGCGGGATGAGGCCGGCGGCAAGCGCCAGTTGCCACAACCCGCGCTCGGTGGCCTGCTCGGCCAGGGACACCCGGGCAAATCCACAGGCGTCCAGGGCCCTGCAGTAGCGACTGCAGAGTTGGGAATTGCCAATGAGGATGATTGAGGGCAGATGCACGCTGTTGCGTCGATGACGCTGGGCATGTGCCAACGCGCAAACTTCGTGGCCGATCAACAGCCCGGACAGGTAGTCCGGCTGGGCGCTGGCACTCAGTTCGCCGGTCAGGCCGAGGCTGCGGGCACTGAACAGCGTGGACAGCGGGCCGATCTCGCCATCGGACGATAGCGCCACTTGTACGCCACGGTCGAACGCATCGCCGTCAAAGGATCCGCCACGTTGCTGGGTACGGCCGAGAATGCTGTGCTCGCTGAGCACCGCGAAAATTTCACCGGTCATGAAGGTATCGAAATGCACGATGCAGCCTTCGGCCACTTCCACCCATTTCGAATGACTGCCGGGCAAGCCGATCAGCAGATCATCGCCACTGTTGCCTTCAAGATTGTGCAGAACGCCGAGCACCTGGGTTTCTTCGCCGCGCATCACATTGGGCAGGCGCGAGCGCTGGATGACGCCGGGCACGATGTGCACGTCGACTCCGCGAATGCTGCGCACAGCCTGCAGGGAGTTCCCGAGATCGGCGACGTTGGCCGGGGTCTCCCGGTAGGCCGCTTCGCGCCAGCCCTGGGCGCTGCCGACCATGCCACAGGCAATGACCGGCAAGCCTGGCTGTGCATCGAGCCAGTCACCGCAGGCTTCATCAAAGGCCAGTTCAAAACCGTCAGCGCACGGCTGGCCGGCGATCACTCGGGGGTGCGGGGCAGCTGCATGATGCCGGTCGACAGCGACCGCTGCTCCAGCACTTGACCACCTTCGGCGAGTTTGTAAGCACGTAATGAGGTTGTCCCCCAATCGAGCGCGATCAATTGCGCCAGCATCGCTTCACCTGTTCTGTTTGTTGGGCAGTGAGTGCGCTGGACTATAAACCCGGGAGGGGATAAATCTCAATATATAAATATCAATCCCACATATTGAAACAAAGTAGAAAAAATCGCAGCCTTCGGCAGCTACTACAGGGATTACAAAACTGTAGGAGCTGCCGAAGGCTGCGATCTTCAAGAGGTAATCAATTACCCGCGGCGAAGTCCCGCAACACAGCCCCATCCATCCGATAGCGCACCCACTCTTCCTGCGGCTGCGCGCCCAGGGATTGATAGAACTCGATCGCCGGCTTGTTCCAGTCCAGCACGCTCCACTCGAAGCGCCCGCAATCATTGGCGCAGGCAATCTTCGCCAGGTGCCGCAGCAGGGTCTTGCCCGCCCCGCCGCCGCGCTGTTCGGGGGTGATGTAGAGGTCTTCGAGGTACAGGCAGTTGCTGCCCAGCCAGGTTGAATAGCTGAAGAAGAACACCGCGAAGCCGATCGGCAAGCCGTCGCGCAGGCAGATCAGGCCGTGGGCGGTGGCGCCTTCGCTGAACAGGTTGCGCTCGATGTCGGCGACACTGGCGATGACTTCGTGGCGGGCTTTTTCGAAATCGGCCAGTTCGGTGATGAAGGCGAGGATTTGCGGGGCATCGCTGGGGGTCGCCGGGCGGATTTCGATCGTCATGGACGGGCCTTCATCAAAATTGAAAAAACATACTAAGACGCCACGCGACGCTCGTCACATGGGAAATCGGTTTTTCCGCTCGCTGCCGTTGCGCAATCACTCCGGCCAGCACTAACCCTGAAATCGCGAACCTCGCACCTAACGCCGGCGTCCCCCGTGTTAGATAGACAGCCTGTGCATTTTTTATCAGGACAAGGACCCGCCTCATGCCCACCGCAATACCCGCCGTTTCGAACCGCCTGTTCGGTTTGTTCTGCTTCGCCAGCTACCTGCTGTCGTTGTCCTACGGTTCGACCTTCCTGCTGTCGCTGTTGATCAGTTCGCGAGGGGGCAATGAGCACGATGCCGGCAGCGTGATCTCCGCAGCGATGCTCAGCACCTTTGCAGCAGTGATTGTGTCCGGGCACTTGTCGGATGCGCTCGGTGCCGCCCGCTCGATCGCCCTGTTCGGCATTTTGCTGGCTGCTGCGAGTCTGGGATTTGCCATGGCACCAGGGTTTGGCGACCTGCTGCTGTTGTTCGGTTTGCTGCTGGGCCTGGGCTGGGGCGTCTTCTACACCTTGGGGCCGATCATTGTGGCAAGTCTGGTGACGCCCGCGCAACGAGCCCGCTATTTCGCCTTGCTGTCGGGCAGCATGCTCACAGGGATTGGCAGCGGGCCCCTGCTGGGGCGCCTGGCCAGTGCGCTGGGGTATCCCGTGACGGCGGCGTTTTACCTGGCCGCACTGGCCAGCCTGATCGGCGTGCTGTTGTTCTGGCGGCTCGATGTGCACCTGCGGCAAGTGCCTTCAGCGTCAATTGCAGGCGCTCGCATATCCTGGCGGGCGACGGCTCGGGTGCTGTCATCCAAAGCGGTGTTCCCGATCATCATGGTCGGCCTTGGCGGCAGCATATTTGGCGGTTTGTCGAGCTTTCAAACCAGCTACGCTGCCGCTCGCTCAGTCGACTACTCGCTATTTTTCCTGGGTTTCATGGGTGCTGCGATCGCCGGGCGAATGGTGATTGCCGGGTGGGTGGTCAAGCGCGACCCGCTTCGCGCGTCCTGTCTGCTGTCCGGGCTGACCCTGGGCTCGATCCTGATGTTCGGCTACGGGGTGAACGACAGCGTCAGTTACCTGATGGCTGCAGTGATGCTGGGCATCGGCTACGGCCTGACCTATTCGGTGATCAATGGCCTGGCGGCCAACGAAGCACCCGCTGGCACTCTCTCGCAGGCGCTGCTGTTATTCAGCCTGGCGTACTTCATCGGCGTGTTTGGCTTTCCGTTCGTGGCCGGCAAGATCATCGTCGAATATGGAATGACGACACTTTTGCACACAGTTCTGATA
>NZ_JAEKEG010000092.1 GCF_016651255.1 Pseudomonas sp. TH10 | reverse complement strand
ACCAGCCAATGGTAAAAGCGCGGTGAACTGCGGGCAAAACAGGCAGCGGCCAGCTAACAGGAAAGGGGTCGTGGGCAATACCGGCAGGAAGATCCCGATCACCCCCAACGCTACGCTGAGCCAGCCGATGGCCAGCAGCCCGTAGCGCAACATCAGGGAGCGGTTGCCTATGGGATTGTCCATAGGCTGCGACTTAGTGATGACGTGGTTTGAGGATCGCCGGCTTCTCGTCTGGCGCCTGGCACAGCAGGTACAGCGCGGTCAGGGCTTCCGGGATCTGCACGATCATGTCGTCCATCAGGTTGGCGTCTTTGGCGATGTCTTCGAACTCTGGCTGTTCGTCGAACAGGCCCGAACCGACCATGATCGGCAGGAGCATCTCGCTGACTTCTTCTTCGGCGGTTTCGAACCAGGCTGCTTCACGCAGGAACACGCCTTCCATGAAGCCGATGCACCAGCCGCGCAGTTCGGAATCGTCCGGCTCTTCGCCCAGATCCAGTTCGCATGGCAGCTCGAATTCTTCGTCGGAAGCGAGTTGACGGGCGATGTGCGCCTTGAGGCCGATCAGGGTGGCTTCGATTTCTTCGCGCTGGGCGTCGCTGCTGTAATGCGGCTCTTCAGCGAACAGGGCGTCGATCCATTCACGCTCCGGCACGTCTTCGGCGCAGATCGACAGCGCGGTCAGGTAGCCGTGAGCGGCCACGTAGTCCAGCGCCTCGTCGTGCAGCTCGTCGGCATCGAGGAAAACTTGCAGGCGGGTCAGTTGCTCAGCGAAGGACATTACGGGGCTACCTTGGGGGAATAAACAATGCGGGAATTCTAGGCCTTCTTGAGCGCTCAAGCCAGCCGCACGGCAGATTTGCCCCCTCGGGCCTCGTTTTTCCATATGCGCTCTGTAGGAGCTGAGTAGGAGCTGTCGAGTGAAACGAGGCTGCGATCTTTTGATCTTGCTGTGTGTACATATCCATTGCTGCGGTAACGGCGGCTTATGGTTCCGCCCTTACGGCGGGTCACTTTCGAAGAGGCTGCGCGCCCCGGCGCAAAGTAACCAAAGCGCTCTTGCCCCACCACTCGGCACCTCGCTCAGGCTCGGTGTGCCCTCACTCCGGCATTGCTCCGCGGGTCGCCGCGATGGGCCATCCCTGGCCAAGCGCGGCTAAACCGGCATCCTTGCCGGTTTCCCCGCTGCGCAATGCCTGCGTTCGGCCAGCGTGGTTTAACGGGGCGCCTGCGATCAAGAGCCTTGCCGTGGCGGCCTCTGGGCCGACCAAGGCATCACGCCGGCGCGCTGCGCTGCTCTGATGTGCATACTCGCACTCTCTACAGATTTCGAACCTCCACAGAGATGACTTTCCAGAGGATCACTTTCCAGGGAATTCGCCTTCCTCGGATACCACCTCACAGCGCCCATTCCATATCCAGAAAAGGTGCACGACCAAACAAGCGAAGCGCGCCAGCTTGATGCCTTGGTCGGCCCGAAGGCCGCCACGGCTCGGTTCTTGATCGCGGAAGCCCCGTTAAACCACGCTGGCCGAACGCAGGCATTGCGTAGCGGGTAAACCGGCAAGGATGCCGGTTTAGCCGCGCTGGGCCAGGGATGGCCCATCGCGGCGACCCGCGGCGCAATGCCTGGAGTTCGGGCACACCGAGCCCAGGCGAGGTGCCGAGTGGTGGGGCAAGAGCGTTTTGGTTACTTTTGCGCTTTTTAAAAGTGACCCGCTGTAAGAGCGGAACCATAAGCCGCCGTTACCGCAGCAATGGATATGCACACAAAGCAAGATCAAAAGATCGCAGCCTCGTTTCACTCGACAGCTCCTACACACCCACAACACCCACAACACCCACAGCGCCCACGCATGAAGTGTTTGTCCCAATGTGTCTACTCAGCGGCACCCTTTGAACCGGAGGGGTCGGGTATACTCCCGCGTTTTGCGATGCCCTGCCGGCGTCATGGCTGAGATGGACAGCGTCATGCAATCCGCACTTACGATTTGTCAGTGCAGAGCGCGCGATTCTGAACCAGCCTTGCAGGGATGTTTTTGTGATTTTTGGAGTTTTTATGCTCGAACAGGCTCAACGCGTCCTCAAGGACATCTTCGGCTACGACAGTTTCCGTGGCCGTCAGGGTGCAATCATTGAGCGCGTGGCCAGTGGCGGTGATGCGCTGGTGCTGATGCCTACCGGTGGCGGCAAGTCCCTGTGCTTCCAGGTGCCGGCACTGCTGCGCGAAGGCCTGGCGGTGGTGGTGTCGCCGCTGATTGCGTTGATGGACGACCAGGTCGCCACCCTCGAAGAACTGGGTGTGGCCGCTGCTGCGTTGAACTCGACGTTGAGCGCCGAGCAGCAGCGCGACCTCGCCACGCGGATCAAGCGCGGTGAAGTAAAGATGCTGTACCTGGCGCCCGAGCGCTTGGTGCAGCCGCGCATGCTGTCGTTCCTGCAAGGCTTGAACATCGCCTTGTTCGCCATCGACGAAGCGCATTGCGTATCGCAATGGGGCCACGACTTCCGTCCGGAATACCTGCAACTGGGCCAATTGGCCGAGCTGTTTCCGGACGTGCCGCGCATCGCCCTGACCGCGACCGCCGACAAGCGTACCCGCGAAGAAATCGTCACCCGCCTGCATCTGCAGAACGCCGAGCGCTTCCTGTCGAGCTTCGACCGTCCGAACATCTTTTACCGCATCGTGCCCAAGGAGCAGCCGCGCAAGCAGTTGCTGGCGTTCCTTGCCGAGCGCCGTAGCGATGCAGGCATCGTTTATTGCCTGTCGCGCAAGAAAGTCGAAGAAGTGGCGACGTTCCTGAGTGAGCAGGGTTTCCCGGCGCTGCCGTATCACGCCGGTTTGCCCAACGATCTGCGCGCCTTCAACCAGAAGCGCTTTCTCAACGAGGAAGGTCTGATCATGGTCGCCACCGTGGCGTTCGGCATGGGCATCGACAAGCCCAACGTACGCTTCGTCGCGCACCTCGATCTGCCGAAATCCCTTGAAGCGTATTACCAGGAAACCGGTCGCGGTGGCCGTGACGGTCTGCCGGCAGATGCGTGGATGGCTTACGGTCTGCAAGACGTGGTGATGCTCAAGCAAATGCTGCAAAACTCCGAAGGCGACGAGCGGCACAAGCGCCTGGAGCAGCACAAGCTCGACGCCATGCTCTCGCTGTGCGAAGAGACCCGCTGCCGTCGCCAGACCCTGCTGGCGTACTTCGACGAAGACATGCCCGAGCCGTGCGGCCATTGCGACAACTGTGTCGATGGCGTGCAGACCTGGGACGCCACCGAGCCTGCACGTCAGGCGTTGTCGGCGATCTTCCGCACCGGCCAGCGTTATGGTGTGGGGCATCTGGTGGACGTGTTACTGGGCAAGGACAATGAAAAGGTCCGCAGCTTTGGGCATCAGCACCTGTCAGTGTTTGGTGTCGGCAAGGCGATGGGCGAGAGCGAATGGCGATCGCTGTTTCGCCAGCTGGTTGCCCGCGGGCTGGCGGACATCGACCTCGAAGGTTATGGCGGCCTGCGGTTGAGCGCCACTTGCCGGCCGCTGCTCAAGGGCGAAGTCACCCTGGAGCTGCGCCGAGACCTCAAGCCGCAAACGACTGCGAAAAGCAGCAAGAGCCAGGCGAGCCAGTTGGTTCGTGGCGAAGAACGCGAGCAGTGGGAAGCCTTGCGCGCGTTGCGTCGCAAGCTTGCCGAAGAGCACGGGGTGCCACCATACGTCATCTTCCCGGACTCGACCCTGCTGGAAATGCTGCGCAGCCAACCGGGCTCCATGGCCGAGATGGCACGGGTCAGCGGTGTTGGCGCGCGCAAGCTGGAGCGTTACGGCGAGGCATTCCTCGAAGTGCTGGGCGGCCAGGCCGAAGCGCCAAAGGTGGTGGCCGACCTGCGCCACGAGTTGATCACACTGGCCCGCGCAGGCATGACGCCACTGCAGATCGCCGGCCAGTTGCAGTGTTCGGAAAAGAATGTGTACACCCTGCTTGCCGAGGCGATTGGCAAGCAACAGCTGTCTCTGGAGCAGGCACTGGATTTGCCCGAGGAATTGATGGGCGAAATCCAGGATGCGTTCCTGGACGGTGAAGGCGAGTTGCCACCGGTTGCGGAGATCGCGGCAATGTTTGCCGGACGGGTTCCAGAGGGCGTGTTGTACTGCGTCCGGGCGGCGCTGCAGTCGGAATTCGAAATTTGAAACAACCCTTGCTTTGATGTAACGATTCAGTACAAAGCGAGCCTTGCTTCATGTCATCGGCCATGCTTAGCTGGCTAATAATTAGAAATTCTTTATTTTCAGTCTAACCGTGAGTGTTTTATGCCGTTAACCGATCAACACCGCTTTGGCATGCAACTGGCCCAGATGTCACGTGGCTGGCGTGCCGAACTGGACCGCCGGCTCGCCGGTCTCGGCCTGTCACAGGCGCGCTGGCTGGTGCTGCTGCATCTGGCGCGTTTCGAAGACGCGCCGACTCAACGCGAGCTGGCGCAAAGCGTCGGCGTTGAAGGCCCGACCCTCGCACGCTTGCTTGATAGTCTGGAAAGCCAGGGTCTGGTGCAACGCCAGTCTGTGATGGAAGACCGTCGGGCGAAAAAAATCGTCCTCTGCGCTCCGGCCTTGCCGCTGATCGAACAGATCGAAACCATTGCCACGCAACTGCGTCACGAATTATTCGACGGCGTCGACGAGGCGGATTTGAAGGTGTGCATGCGTGTTCACGGGCACATTCTGGCTAATCTGGAAAAATCTTGAGGCACAACCCCGTGCCGTTTTTTTGAGAGATCGCGCTGAGCAGACTATAAGAACTACTGGGCAATATCGTGTTCGTACCGGATGTGCGAACGCATAGAAGTCGGTTTTGCTTATTTAAGGGATGCTCATGCTCGCAAGTTGGCACGTTGTCTTGCGGTGTGGCACCAGGCTGCTGCTGGTGGGTGGCGCTGTGTGTTACTCGGCATTGGCGCCTGCGCTGGGGTTGGGTGAAATCACCCTGCATTCCGCGCTGAATCAGCCGTTGCGGGCAGACATCGCGCTGGTGGACGCGGCGGGGCTCGAAGAGGGCGACCTGTCGGTCAATCTTGCCACGGCGGACGAATTCAGCCGCGCGGGTGTTGAACGTGTGTTTTTCTCAACGACCTGAAGTTCACCCCAATCCTCAAGGGCAATCGCAGCCTGATCCGGGTGAGCTCCAATAAAGCGGTCAATGAACCCTTCCTGAATTTCCTGGTGCAGCTCAATCAGCCCAATGGGCGGGTGCTGCGCGAATACACGGTGTTGATCGATCCTCCTGGCGCGCCGGGTGTTGTTCCGGTGGTCGATGAACCCGCCGCCACTTCGCCAAATTCTCCGTTTCCTGCAGTCAAGCCTGCGGCAGCCACGCCAGTGCCAGCGCCGAAAAAGCTGCTGCGCCCAAGGCCGAGGCTGTTGCCCCGGTCGCGGAAATTGACCCCGCTGCAGAGCAGTTGGCCGCCAGCGTTCTGCAAAACCAGCAACTGCAAGCGACCATCACTGAGCTGAACGCGCGGCTGCAGACACAGGACGAACAGATTGCCGCCCACAAGAAGCAGGTGATCGAACTGCAAACCCGGTTGGCCGAAGTGCAACAGGCACCGCCCGCGGCACCTGTTGCCGTGGCACCGCCGGTGGTCGCCGTTGAACAGCCTGATGCCAGTCAATGGCCAATGATTATCGGCGTTCTGGCCTTGGCGGTCCTGGTACTCCTGGGTTTGTTCATGCGGCGCAAGCGCCAACGCCAACAGGCGGATGAGGTGGCGCAGGAGGCTCCGGTGCCTGCTTCCCGGCCTGAGTCGGTGGCTGATGATCATTCAGGAATGCAGGCACCGCTGGCCGAATCGGCGGCGGATCACCAAGAGGATGCGCCGTCGGGCGACGTGCTTGAGGGCGTGGGTATCTACATGGCCTATGGCCGGTTTTCCGAGGCTGCCGGTTTGCTGCGCGAGGCGCTGGCCAAAGAGCCACAGCGCACTGATCTGGCCGTGCAACTGCTGGAAGTACTCGGCAAACAGGGCGACGTGGCGGCCTATGACGCCCAGGAAACCCAGCTGCGCGACTCAGGATTTGACCCGCAGACCCTGCAGGACATTCGCAGCCGACACCCGAAAATGCACAACGTGACGTCGCTGGCTGCTGCGCCGGTTGTCGCTTCAGTGATCGCCGCAGCGCCCGTTGTTGCCCAGGGCGATGAGTTCCAGTTGAATCTGGATGACCTGTCGATGGACGCCAATTGGGACCTGATCAGCCCCTTCGACAGCGCCCCGCCGCCACCCGCACTTCCAGAAGAGCCGGCGTTTCACTCCAACCTCCACATCTTGCCCGAGGTGTTCGAAATGCCCGAGGAGCCTTCACTGGGCGAACCCGAGCTGGAGTGGGATGCGCCAGCGGATTCCCAGGGGCTGGATGACGATTTCCTCGCCGAATTCGGTGACCCGGACTCATCGCTGGAAATTGAGCCCTTCAGTCTTGAACCGGACAACGCCGGCAAACTGGAACAGGCTCAGACCTGTATTGATGACGGCGACCTGGACAGCGCGATTGAGCTGCTCAACGAGCTGCTCAAGGATGCCGATGAACCCCTCAAGCAGACCGCGCGGAGTTTGTTGGCTGGCATTCGCTGACAGTGCATGTGTCGTTATCAATGTGGGAGTGAGCCTGCTTGCGATAGCGGTGAGTCAGTCGACATAAATAGCGACTGACCAGCCGCAATCGCGAGCAGGCTCCCTCCCACAGGCTTCAGAATGTTTGCCCCAGGTTCAGGTACACGGCCTGCTCATCGGCATCGTTAAAGCCGTAACTGAAGTTCAGCGGCCCCAAGGGCGTGTCGAAGCCGATGAATACGCTGGCGGCATTGATGTAGCCACTGTCGAATTCATTGTCGTTGTTCCACGCCCGACCTCGCTCCAGTGACCCACCGGCATACAGCGGAAAATCCAGCGGCAGGTAAGAGCGCGGTGTCAGGCGTCGATAGTAGACGGCGCGCATCAGGCTGATGTTCTGCCCGGAAATCGCATTCTCCCTGAAACCCGATAACTGCCGTGCTCCGCCGAGCAGGAAGCTGGAAGTCACCACATTGGCGTCGTTGAGCGTGCGCCCGTAGCGGCCGCCGAGAATGAAGGTGTCCGGGCCGTGGCTAAGGGCCTTGTCCAGCGCGACTTCCCATTGTCGATAGCGATTGTCCGAGCCCAGGCCGGGTTCGTACTGCCGCAAGGCCAGGCCGAAGTCTTCGCCTTCATGGGGGAAGTAGACGTTATCCAGTGAATCGAACGAGTACTTCACTTCATAAAACCCTTCGTTGAAGCTTTCGCTGGGCAAGTCCTGGTCGCCAATGCGCACGTCTGCCTTGCCCCAGGCTTCGCCAACACCCAGGCGCACTTCGCCGCTGTTGCCGATCTGGCGGCCTACGTTCAGGCCAAAGCCGTAGCGCTCAACCCGGTATTGGGCGATCGGATCGTTGTCCAGGGTAGCTTCGACGTTCTGCGCGTCAAAGGCGGCGTAGGGCGCAATGAAATATCGCGATCCGACATCCAGTGGCTGGTAGAACTCGCTGTACAGTTCCTGGCGGTCGCCGATCTGCGCGCGGGTCAACCATTCGGCACCCAGGCGGTTGATGCCGTTGACGCGGTAACTGGCGCCCAGGTTGAACGCACTGTCGCCGCGCATATCGTCCGAGAGGTTCAAGCCCAGCCGCAGGTAATCCGTGCCGCTGCGCTTGCCGCGGGCAGTGATGATCAGAGTGTGGCTAGTGCCCTTGTGGGCGACTCGGTATCGCACCTGCTCGAAGTAGTCCAGGCCATACAAGGTGCCCATATCGGTTTGCAGGCGCCCCAGGTCCAGTGGTTGACCAATGTGCTGGCGAATATAGTACCGAATGACATCATCGCCGACTTTGGAGTCATTCTCGACCTTGATTGCGGTGATGATCGGCGTGCGCTCACTGGGCTCACGGGCGGCGCTCAGCTCGGGATCCAGCGGCTGCGACGGCTTGAGCTGCGCCAGGCGTGCATCGAGAATCCTGGTTGCGCGATAGCCTGCCTCGATCATTTCTTCGGCACGACCGAAGTCGGTCACCCCAAAACTCGCCAGTGACGGCTGGATCAGGATGTCGTCCGGGTGCAAGGCGGCGAGCTGTTCTTCGGAGTTGCGGCGGGTCATCAAGGTGATCGACTGGTTCAGCACGTCGACCACGGTGGTCAGTTGCTTGCTGTTGCGCAGGGGCGTGCCGATGTCGACCACGATCGCCACGTCAACCCCCATTTCCCTGGCGACATCCAGCGGGATGTTATCGGTCATGCCGCCGTCCACCAGCAGGCGCCCATCCAGTTCGACCGGGGCGAACACCGCCGGGATCGACATGCTGGCGCGGATAACCTGGGGCAGGTGGCCTTTGCGGAACACCACTTTTTCGCCATTGGCGATGTCGGTGGCGACGGCACGGAACGGGATCGGCAGTTTGTCGAAATCGCGGGTGTCGCTGGTGTGGGCCAGCAGGCTTTCCAGCAGCAGCGCGAGGTTCTGACCTTGAATCACCCCCAGCGGCAGGCCGAGGCTGCCGTCGTCGCGAAAGCTCAGTTTCTGTTTCACCAGAAAGTCGCGGTCATCCTGCTTGCGCCGGAACGGCACGTCGGCTCTGGGCGGCGCATCCGACAGGGCCTGCTGCCAATCGATGTTGAGGGCGAGCTTTTCCAGCTCATCGATCTTGTACCCGGATGCGTATAACCCGCCCACCACCGCACCCATGCTGGTGCCGGCGATGGCATCGATCTGGATGCCTTGCTCCTCCAGCGCCTTGAGCACACCAATGTGCGCCAGGCCCCGGGCTGCGCCACCGGACAGCACCAGGCCGACTTTTGGTCGGGGAGGCTCGGCGGCCTGGACGATCATGGGCAGCAAGCAAAGCAGCAGGCAGGACAGTAGATGGCGCATCATGAATCTCGGGACCAGCGGAAAAGGTCGCTATTATAGCGGCGCCCCTCGCCTCTGGAGTCTCGTCAATCATGCCTGCCAGCAAACCGGAAATTGTCATCACCTATTGCACCCAGTGCCAGTGGTTGCTGCGCGCAGCCTGGCTGGCCCAGGAACTGCTCAGTACCTTTGGTGACGACCTGGGCAAAGTGTCGCTGGTGCCCGGCACGGGTGGGGTGTTCCATATTTTTTGTGATGGCGTGCAGCTTTGGGAGCGCAAGAGTGACGGCGGTTTTCCCGAGGCCAAGGTGTTGAAACAGCGGGTTCGGGATCAGATTGATCCTGACCGCGACCTCGGTCACAACGACCGCACTCAGTGAGAGGCAGCCTCTGCAACAACGGTTTTCTTGTCTGACCCGCCGGCAAGACGGCTGGAGACCACAATCGCCACGATGATCAACGCGCCGCCGAGCAGCATGCGTAGCGTGGGATTTTCGTTGAACAGCAGCCAGGCAATGGTGATGCCGTAAACCGGCTCCATGGCGAACACCACAGCGGCGGTGCGCGCTTTGATCACCGCCAGGCTGGCCACGAAAAGGCTGTGGGCGACGCCGGTGCAGAACACGCCGAGCAGGGCGATCCACAGCCAGTCCAGTGCGCGCACCTCGCTCAATTGCGGCGCCGCGACCGGTAGCAGACACAACGCCACCACGACGTTTTGGCACAACGCCGCCTGCACCGGCGGAATCCGTGAGGAACTGGCGCGGTTGGTCAATGACAACAAAGCGAAGAGCAAACCCGAACCCACTGCCCACAAGAGGCCGACGGTCGAGCCGCTGGCCAGATCGAAGGTGGGCGTCACCAGCACCAAGCCAACACTGACCAACACCACCAGGAGGATTTCGTTGGCGCGGATGCGCTCGCGGAAGATCAGCCCTTCGAGAATCACCGTGAACGCCGGGAAACTGGCAAACCCCAGGGTGGCGATGGCGACGCCGGCGACTTTCACCGAAATGAAAAAGCTCACCCAGTGCCCGGCCAACAACACACCACTGAGGATGAGTCGTCGCCAGTCCACGGCTTCGAGAGGTTGCCAGCGGGTGGCACTGGCGAACCGCGCAAACACCGCCAGGGCGAGCACCGCGAACGCCGCGCGGCCAAAAACGATCACGGCGGGCGACGCCGCAGCGAGTTTGCCGAACACACCGGTCAGGCCAAACATCAGTGCACCAATGTGCAGGGCGCCAAGGGCGGTA
Organism: Pseudomonas sp. TH10; assembly: GCF_016651255.1. Taxonomy (GTDB): domain Bacteria; phylum Pseudomonadota; class Gammaproteobacteria; order Pseudomonadales; family Pseudomonadaceae; genus Aquipseudomonas. Next base: position 3,106 of record NZ_JAEKEG010000092.1, on the reverse strand, counting down.
CGGGGAGTCATTGCAGATCCTTGATCATGAGTGAGCACGGCCGATACACGAACCGTAGGAGCCTTCGGCAGCTCCTACAGTAGACCGTGGGGGAGCCGTATGCGTCTGTCGGCGGACTATCGTCGTTTGTCGCAGGAATCGCGCCGAAGCTGGCCGGGTGATGCGCCGAACTCACGCAGAACCGCCGCTGAGAAGGCACTCTGCGAGCTGTAACCGACGCGGCTGGCAATTTCGCCCATCGGCAAAACCGTGTCGCGGAGCATTTGCACGGCCAGATGCAGGCGCCGGCTGCGGATGTAATCCATCGGCGTCTGCCCGCATTCGGCCATGAAGCGTGCATGCAGGCGCGCGCTTGAGAGCCCGGCGACCCGCGCCAGATCGGCAACCTGTAGCGGATAAGCGGCGTTTTGCTCAATGTGTGCGTCCAACGCCGCATAGGGCAGGCGACGCCCCCCATGACCTCGGGTTTGACGTTATTGAGACTGGCCAGCAACAGCACGGCACCCTGTTGCGCAATCAGCGGGTCGTCGACCTGGCTGCCCGCCAGCCAGCTCACCAATTGGCTCTGCCCGGCATCGAGGGGCAGGCGTGCAGCGCTGTCGAGCAGGCGTCGGCTGGCGTCGGCATGCTCACCCAGGGACTGCATCACCCATTGATCGCTCGGTATATCCAGCACCAGGCAACGGCTGCCATTGGCACTGTTGCAGGCGTGATGAAAACCGGAAGGCACCACCACAAAACTCTGCTGGATCACCTGGCTGCCATGCCCGCCCACCTCGAAATCCAGCGCACCCGACAACCCGAACACCAACTGCGCATGGTCGTGGCTGTGGACGATCAGGTCGTGAGTGTACTGACGCAAAGTGAGGATCGGGCGCATGAGCAGGTCTCCGGGCAGGTCGACAGTCTACACCGGCGTGCCGCGAGTGCGCTGTCACAGGACTGACTCGCGCCTGTCATGGTCGATTAACCGAGCGGGCGCACGCTGGCGAAAACATCCCAGAGGGTTGCCCATGACCAGCGCCGAGCTCGCCAAACCCAGCCGTAAACAACGGGTGCGAACCCTGTGGATCTCCGACGTGCACCTTGGTACGCGCGATTGCCAGGCTGAACATTTGTCGACGTTTCTCAAGGGCTATCACGCCGACAAGATCTACCTGGTCGGCGACATCATCGATGGCTGGAAGCTGCGCGGCGGCATGTACTGGCCGCAGGCGCACACCAACGTGATCCGCCGCTTGCTGACCATGAGCAAGCGCGGCACGGAAGTGATTTACGTCACCGGCAATCACGATGAATTCCTGCGCCGTTACTCGAAGCTGATTCTGGGCAACATTCAGTTGGTCGATGAGGCGGTGCACGTCACGGCGGACGGCCGCCACCTGCTGGTGATTCACGGCGATCAGTTTGATGTGATCACCCGTTATCACCGCTGGCTGGCGTTTCTCGGCGACTCGGCCTACGAATTCACCCTGACGCTGAATCGCTGGCTCAACCATTGGCGCGCCCGTTATGGCTACGGTTACTGGTCGTTGTCGGCGTACCTGAAGCACAAGGTGAAGACGGCGGTGAGTTTCATCAGCGATTTTGAAGAAGCCATCGCCCATGAATGCGTGAAGCGCGAACTGCACGGCGTGGTGTGCGGGCACATTCACCATGCGGAGATCCGCAAGGTCGGCGAGGTGGACTACCTCAATTGCGGCGATTGGGTGGAGTCGTGCACGGCGCTGATCGAACACTGGGATGGCACGATCGAGTTGTATCGGCTGGCGGATGCGCAGGCGCGCGAGGCAGAGCTCAAGGCCGCCAAAGTCGCCGAACTCGCCTGAACGACACAAATCCCCTGTGGGAGCGAGCCTGCTCGCGAAAGCGTTACATCAGGCAAAGCAGTGTCGCCTGACACTACGCATTCGCGAGCAGGCTCGCTCCCACATTTGGTTTGTGGTGTTCTCAGGCTGTGGTGTGTTCTTCCATAGCAGCCTTGTAGATCGAGTTCTTCGGATGGGCAAACAGCCTTTCCATCATCGGCTCAAAAAAACTCAACGGCAGGGTCTCATACGCCGGATCAAACGCCGCCGCATCGTACTTGGCGCAAAACTCGGCGGTTGCCTGAAACTGTGGATGTTCCTTGAACTGCTCGCGCAGGTGCCGATCCATGCCGAGGTGATGGAAGAAGTAGTAACCCTGAAACACCCCGTGTTTCTCGACCATCCACAGATTTTCGGCGCTGACGAACGGCTTGAGAATCGCCGCGGCAATGTCCGGGTGGTTATAGGAGCCCAAGGTGTCGCCAATGTCATGCAAGAGCGCGCAGACCACGTATTCCTCGTCGCGTCCGTCGCGCCATGCGCGGGTCGCGGTTTGCAGGGAGTGGGTGAGGCGGTCCACCGGAAATCCGCCGAAATCGCCTTCGAGCAATTTCAGGTGGGCCATGATCCGCGAGGGCAATTGTTTGGCGTAGGCGCTGAAGTCGGCGGCGATGATCGCCCAGTCCTCTTGCGTACCGTCCTGCATATGGGTGAAGCGGGCATTGGCATTCATCGGCCATCCTCATCAATTCTTGTTGTTCAGAACGCCACGCGACCGAGAATCATGTCGCGGTACATGACGAAATCGCCGAGCAGGCTGTACAGCGGATGCTGAAACGTTGCCGGGCGGTTCTTTTCAAAGAAGAAATGCCCGATCCAGGCAAAGCTGTAACCGGCCAGCGGCAAGGCCCATAACAGCAGCCAGGCGCCCTTGGCGATGGTCATGGCAAGAATGAAGATAACCAGCGTCGTGCCGATGAAATGCAGGCGACGGCAGGTGCTGTTGTTGTGTTCGCTGAGGTAATACGGATAGAACTCGGCGAAACTGTTGAATTGCTTGATGTTTTCCACGACCGCGATCTCTGTGGTTATTGTTCTGGCGACGAGTTGTTCTGCGGGTAGCTTATTTAAGTCTAGAGTGATCATTGGCGTGGGCCAGTGACAATAGGCGCCACTTTAGTATCCTTCGGTAAACCTGCGGCCGTAGACGGCTCACCAAGACAGTAAAAGCCATGAGTGAACGAACGACTTCTGCTAGCTGGGCGATGGGGATTGTCAAAGCATTGGAGATGGACGGC
>NZ_JAEKEG010000091.1 GCF_016651255.1 Pseudomonas sp. TH10 | reverse complement strand
TGTGCTCAACAGAAGTCACTGTGGGAGCGGGCTTGCCCGCGATAGCGTCAGACCTGCCAGTACAAAATCTAAGCCCTGAACTGCCCCAGGCTTGCCTTCAGCTGCGCCGCCAAACCATCCAGCACCTTGCCGCTGGCGGTGGTCTCGACCACCGCCTGCGCCGCTTTCTCGGCCTGCGCATGAATCGTCTCGACCCGTCCACGCACGGCCTGTGCGCCTTGCGCTTGATGCGCAGCGGCCTGCGTCGCCAGACCAATTGCCGCATGCACCTGCTCGACCGAGGCCTGCACCGACTGCTGCAACCGCGCGCTGTCACGCAACACCAGCAACCCTTCACTGGCCTGTCGACCGGCCTGACCGATGGCCTCTACCGCTTCACGCGCGCCCTGTTGCAGGGCAACGATGTGCGCCTGAATGTCGCCGGTGGAGCTTTGCGTTTTGCTCGCCAGCGCACGCACTTCGTCCGCCACTACTGCAAAACCACGCCCGGTCTCGCCGGCCCTTGCCGCTTCGATGGCCGCGTTCAATGCCAACAAGTTAGTCTGCTCGGCGATGCCATGAATCACCGTCAGCACCACTTCGATCTGCTCACTCTGTTGAGCCAGTCGCTCGATGACTTTCGCCCCGGTATCGACTTGCCCGGCCAGCGCCTCGATCAAACCGCCAACCTTGGCTGACGTGCGGGTGTTTTCATCCGTGGCGTGGCGGATATCCACCACCTGCTTCAACGCCGCCTGCATCGCGTGGCTTTCCGACTGCGCCTCGTCAGCCATTTGCGACAGCGCGCGCAGGCTTTCGGCGACTTCGTCACGCTGCATACCCGCTGCGGCGTCGGCACCGGCATTGCGCAGGGTCATCGCGCCGATTTCCACGCCGGTACGCTGAGCCACGTCACCCGCCTCGCGCACGATCGGTTGCAACTTATCCACAAAGCGATTGACCGCAGAGGCCATGTCGCCGATCTCGTCCTTGCTGTTGATCTGCACTCGCTTGGTCAGATCGCCCTCACCGGCAGCAAGATCATCCATGGCCGCGTTGAGCATCTTCAGTCGGTTGACCACACGATGACCCAACACCACGGCCAGCAACAGCAGCACACCAAAGCCAACCACGGCCAGGCTCATGCCTATGCGCCAGCGCAATGTACCCGCCGCCTCCTGCACAGTGGCGGCGGTGTTGGCTTTCATGTCCGATGCGGTCGATTGCGCCGACTGCAGGCGCGCACGCATGGCCGTGGCGCTGTCGGCGGCGGCGCCCTTGAGGGCTGTCGGCGACCAGTTGGTCGCTGCTGCCGATCAACGCCGAGAAGCGCTTGTCGAGGGCTGCCAGGTCGGCTTCAACCGAGGCTGTCGAGACGCCCATCAGGACCTTGCCGATTTCCACCCCATTGGGGTTGATCGAGGCTTCGAGGTAGTAAACCGATGGATCGTTCTTTGCCGCATCCAGCACCTTGTCCAGCGCGCGCTCGCCCTGGCCCTTTTCCAGCAGGGCCTTGTTGATCGGGTTCTCACGGTTCAGATAACGCGTGAGGTGCTGCCCGGTGGCGTCGTCATACACCACAAACAGCACGTTGGGATTGCGCTGCGCCCGGCGGGCGAACTCCGAGAGTGTCGGTACGTCGCTGTCCCACATGGCGCGCGGGGCGACCGAGGCCAGCAACTGCGCCATGTCATTGGCCGAATCCTTGAGATCCTTTTCCAATGTCGTACGCAGCTGCGCCTGCTCGTCCTTCAGCCGCGAGGACAGACCAGCGGTCAGACGCTGACGAGTGCTGGTGGACAAGGCATCGAGGCTCGACGTGACTTCACGTCCAGCCTGCTCCAGTTCGCCGGACAGTTTCTGACTGTCAGCACCGAGGCGCAGTGCAAGATCTGCTTCCAGCGCCGTCACGGTGCTCCGCGTCAGGGCAACCGCCACCAACACCTGCACCAAAAGGGCGATACCAAGGGTAACGAACACAGGCCGCAACAACCGGCTTTGTAACAGTGAGAGAACGGCCGACACTGTGAATACCTCTACTTCTGACGCCATTAAATTGATGGCACTCTTGTAGGAAGATTCACAGCAAAGGTCATGCCGTCCTACAGGCATAAACGACAAAGGCCCCGATTAAGGGGCCTTTGTTTTTTACATCAACAACTTATCAAGCAAACGGATGACGCAGAACGATGGTTTCGTTGCGATCCGGGCCCGTCGAAATAATGTCGATCGGCGCGCCGATCAATTCTTCAACGCGCTTGATGTAAGCACGAGCGTTAGCAGGCAGCTCTTCCAGGGTTTTGGCACCCACGGTCGATTCGGTCCAGCCTGGCACTTCTTCGTACACAGGCTGCAGGCCCACGTAGCTGTCAGCGTCAGTCGGAGCAACGGCGTTGCCTTGCGCGTCTTTGTAGCCGACGCAAATGTTGATGGTTTCCAGGCCGTCGAGTACGTCCAGCTTGGTCAGGCAGATGCCCGAGATGCTGTTCACGTCGATAGCGCGACGCAGGATAACGGCGTCGAACCAGCCGCAACGACGGGCACGGCCGGTGGTAGCACCGAACTCGTGACCTTGTTTGGCCAGGTGTGCACCGACCTCGTCGAACAGCTCAGTCGGGAACGGGCCCGAACCGACGCGAGTGGTGTAAGCCTTGGTGATGCCCAGGATGTAGTCCAGGAACATCGGGCCAACGCCCGAACCGGTCGCAACGCCGCCAGCGGTGGTGTTGGAGCTGGTCACGTACGGGTAGGTACCGTGGTCGATGTCCAGCAGGGAGCCCTGGGCGCCTTCGAACATGATGTCTTTACCGGCGCGACGCAGGTCGTGCAACTCGGCAGTCACGTCGAGCATCAGCGGCTTGAGCAGCTCAGCGTATTCTTTGCACTCGGCAAGCGTCTTGTCGTAGTCAATGGCCGGCTCTTTGTAGTAACCCACCAGCATGAAGTTGTGGTATTCCACCAGTTCACGCAGCTTGTCTTCAAAGCGCGGCATGTTGAGCAGATCGCCAACACGCAGGCCACGACGTGCAACCTTGTCTTCGTACGCCGGGCCGATGCCGCGACCGGTGGTACCGATCTTCAGCTCGCCACGGGCCTTTTCACGGGCCTGGTCCAGCGCTACGTGGAAGGACAGGATCAGCGGGCAGGACGGGCTGATACGCAGACGCTCACGCACCGGTACGCCTTTCTCTTCCAGCTTGGTGATCTCGCGCAGCAGGGCGTCTGGTGCAACCACTACACCGTTGCCGATCAGACACTGCACGCCTTCGCGCAGCACGCCCGACGGAATCAGGTGCAAGACGGTTTTTTCGCCGTCGATCACCAGGGTGTGGCCAGCGTTGTGGCCACCTTGGTAGCGCACTACGGCGGCAGCATGTTCGGTCAGCAGATCAACGATCTTGCCTTTGCCCTCATCACCCCATTGGGTGCCCAGGACTACGACATTCTTACCCATAACACTTGTCCTCATTCGCGCAAACTTGGTGCCGGCGATGGCCGGCAGGAAAACTCAAGAAGCCAGTGGCGATACTTGCCAAAGCCCGTTCTGCTGAATCAATTGCCGGTCGCAGTCCGCATCACGGGCGGCGGCCAAAGGTTGCCCAGCCAAAGACTGAACGACACGCTGACCCTCACTGCGCAACTGGCAAACCTGCTGCCAGAGTGCCGCATCCGTACTGTCAGGCATCCAGATACCGCCAGACGGTAGCTCGATCTCAGCACGCCCCAGGGTCACCAGGGTTTTCAAATCGGTGGAAAAACCAGTCGCCGGACGAGCGCGACCGAAGTCGGCGCCGATGTCGTCGTAACGACCGCCCTGAGCGATGGACTGGCCTACGCCCGGGACGAACACCGCGAACACCACACCGGTGTGGTAGTGGTAGCCGCGCAGTTCGCCCAGGTCAAAGTACAGCGGCAACTGCGGGAAGCGCGCCGACAAACGCTCGGCGATGGCCAGCAAATCGTCCAGTGCAGCCAGTACCGGCGCCGGCGCATGAGCCAGGCGCTCACGGGCCGCTTCCAGCACTTCACGGCCGCCACACAGATCGACCAACGCACGCAGCATGCTGGACAGATCGGCCGGCAAGCCTTCGGTCAAGGTAATGACCTCGTCGATGGCCTTGCGTTGCAATGCATCGAACAACTGCTGCTCGACTTCACCGGACAGACCGGCGGCACGCGCCAGGCCACGGTAAATGCCGACATGACCAAGGTCCATGTGCACGTCCGGCACGTCGGCCAGTTGCAGCATGGCCAGCATCAGACTGATGACTTCGACGTCGCTGCTCGGGCTGGCATCGCCGTACAGCTCGGCGCCTAACTGGATCGGGCTGCGCGACGACGACAGGGCACGCGGTTGAGCGTGCAGCACGCTGCCGGCGTAGCACAGACGGCTCGGGCCTTCACGACGCAGGGTGTGCGCATCGATGCGCGCCACTTGCGGCGTGATGTCGGCACGGAAACCCATCTGCCGGCCCGATTGCGGGTCGATGACCTTGAAGGTACGCAGATCCAGGTCCTGGCCCGCGCCGGTCAGCAGGGATTCCAGGTACTCGATATGGGGAGTCACGACAAACTCGTAACCCCAGCTCTGGAACAGATCCAACACCTGACGACGCGCTACTTCAATGCGCGCCGCTTCCGGTGGCAGTACTTCTTCGATGCCATCTGGCAGCAGCCAGCGGTCTACCGTTGCCATTACGCCATTCCCCTTTGATCCGGGCGGCCAGCCTGCGGGCGAGCCTTGAGTGAAGCAGAAAATGACCGATCCGTTCAAAACGCACGCGCATGAACGACGCGGCGAAAGGCCTGTTATCGGCTTCGCCCATCACTTTCCTCGAAATACTCTCGGGCCATTCAACCCGATGCCTGCAACAAAAAACAGCAATCAAACGTGCAGACGCAAAAAAGCCGGGAATTTCCCGGCTGCCGCATCATACACACGTTTTCCCAAAGGATCACCCCGCCCGAGGTTTTAGCCGCCGGGCGGAATGATTCAGGTCAACGTCGTATCAAGGCTTGGACTTTTCCAGGTAACGGAAGAAGTCGCTGCTTGGGTCGAGGACCAGGACGTCGGATTTGTTCGCGAAGCTTTCACGGTAGGCGCGAAGGCTGCGGTAGAAACCGTAGAACTCCTGATCCTGACCGTAAGCCTTGGAGTAGATCGCAGCGGCCTGGGCGTCACCGTCACCGCGAATCTCTTCGGATTCACGATAGGCTTCAGCCAGCAGCACGCGGCGTTGACGATCGGCGTCGGCACGGATGCCTTCGGCCAGTTCGTTACCCTTGGCGCGATGCTCGCGAGCTTCACGCTCACGCTCGGTGCTCATACGTTCGAACACGCTGCGGTTTACTTCCTTCGGCAGATCGATGGCCTTGACCCGGACATCGACCACTTCGATACCCAGCTCTTTTTCCGCCATCTTGTTCAGCGACGCGGTGATGTCAGCCATCAGCGCATCACGCTCGCCCGACACGACTTCGTGCAGGGTGCGCTTACCGAACTGGTCACGCAGACCGGATTCCAGTCGACGCGACAGACGTTCATCGGCGATTTGCTTGAGGCCCGACGTTGCGGTGTAGAAGCGCTCGGCATCTTTCACGCGCCACTTGGCGTAGGCATCGACCATCACAGCTTTCTTTTCCAGGGTCAGGAAGCGCTGTGTCGGTGCATCCAGCGTCATCAGACGTGCGTCGAATTTACGCACCTGGTTAACGTAAGGCACTTTCACATGCAGACCTGGCTGAACATCGGCCTGAACCACACGACCGAATTGCAGCAGCACCGCACGCTCGGTCTGAGCGACGATGTAGAAGCAGTTCCAGCCAACCAGTAGCACAACGACGCCAACAATAAGGGCGATCAGCGATTTATTGCTCATCAGCGGGTCTCCCTGGTACGTGCCTGCTGTTGCTGCAGATCAGCTGCTGCACGCGCATTCGCTTCATTGCTGGTGGCTGCTGCGCCCGTCACCGGAGCGCTGGTGCTGCGACCACTGTCAATCATTTTGTCCAACGGCAGGTAAAGCAGGTTGCTCTGGCCGTTTTTGTTACCGGTCACGAGTACCTTGCTGGTGTTGCTGAATACTTCCTGCATGGTGTCCAGATACAGACGCTGACGGGTGACTTCAGGAGCCTTGCGATACTCGGCAACCAGTTTGGTGAAACGATCCGCTTCACCCTTGGCACGCGAGACCGTTTCGTCGCGGTAACCGTTGGCATCTTCAAGGATGCGCTGGGCCTGACCACGTGCTTCCGGCACGACGCCGTTGGCGTAGGTTTCAGCCTGGTTGCGCGAACGCTGCTCGTCTTCACGGGCGCGGATCACGTCATCGAAGGCTTCCTGCACTTCACGCGGTGCCGCTGCGCTCTGTACGTTGACCTGAGTGACGGTGATACCGGTGCGATAAGTATCGAGGAAGCGTTGCAGACGCTCCTTGATTTCGCTGGCCATCAACTCACGACCTTCGGTCAGCACCTGGTCCATGGCGGTCGAACCCACCACGTGGCGCAGGGCGCTGTCGGTCGCATGCTGCAGGCTGATCTCCGGCTGATCGACGTTCAGCACGAAGTCCTGCAGGTTGGTGATCTTGTACTGCACGGTCAGCGGCACTTCGACGATGTTCTCGTCTTCGGTCAGCATCTGGCCCTGCTTGGTGTACGCACGCTCACGCGTTACGTTTTCCATGTACTTTTTATCAATCGGCGGGAAGTAGATGTTCAAGCCCGGGCCAACGGTCTCGTAGTACTTGCCGAAGCGCAGCACCACGGCTTGCTCCTGCTCGTCGACCACGTAAACCGCGCTGTACAGCCAGACAGCCGCGAGCACGACCAGGCCGATGCCGAGCAGGCCGCCGAAGCCACCACCGCTCCTGCCCGAACCACCGCCGTCATCACCACGTTTTTTTCCACCACCGAACAACCCGTTCAGGCTTTCCTGCAGCTTTCGGAAGGCCTCGTCGAGATCTGGTGGCCCCTTGCGGTCGCCGTTATTGCGGCGCTTGCCACCCCAAGGATCCTGATTATTCGAGTTGCCACCCGGCTCATTCCAAGCCATAGCGCTCTCCATCTGATAAAGCAAAGACGCACCCACGGCGCGCCGACCAATGCTACAGAATGCCTGCCGTCGCGGCACAACCGCTTTTTCAGGCTTTTATTGCAAAGTGTGTTGCTCGATGAATTCCATCGGCTGCAATCCTTCGCGGCTTACCAGTCGATTCAACTCGACCCGGGGCAAACGAACGGCCAGCAAACTGATGCCTTCTTCGTCGTGTTCTTCTTTCTGCACCGCACCGAGTTCGAAAAACTGCGCACGCAGTCGAGCGAATCGTTGCGGCAAGCGCAAGGTGCCAACAAACAAATCACTGCCAAGCAACTCGGCAATGGCTTGCTCCAGCAACTCCAGGCCACTGCCATCACGCGCCGACAACCAGACCCTTAGAGGCTTGCCGTTTTCGTCGCGCTGGATTTGTGGCTCGACGCCTTCAAGCAAATCGAGTTTGTTATAGACCTCGAGGATCGGCAAGTCCTGGGCACCAATCTCGCCCAGCACCACCATCACCTGTTCGATCTGCAACATGCGATCCGGCTCGGCCGCATCGATCACGTGCAACAGCAGATCGGAGTTGCTCGACTCTTCGAGGGTAGACCGAAACGCCTCGACCAGCTTGTGTGGCAAGTGACGAATGAAGCCCACCGTGTCGGCCAGAACAATCGGCCCCAGGTCGTCTATATCCAGACGGCGCAGGGTCGGATCCAGCGTGGCAAACAATTGGTCAGCCGCGTAGACGTCGGATTTCGTCACGTTGTTGAAGAGTGTGGATTTACCGGCGTTGGTATAGCCCACCAGAGACACGGTAGGGATATCCGCACGCGATCGGCCGCGTCGCGACTGTTCGCGCTGGCTGCGCACTTTTTCCAGCCGGCCCTTGATCTGGCGCAGGCGAACCCGCAGCAAACGGCGGTCGGTTTCCAGCTGGGTTTCACCCGGACCGCGCATGCCGATACCGCCACCCTGACGCTCAAGGTGAGTCCAGCCTCTAACCAGCCGGGTGCTCATGTGGTCAAGCTGGGCCAGTTCTACCTGGAGCTTGCCTTCATGGGTACGGGCGCGCTGGGCGAAAATATCGAGAATCAGACCGGTACGGTCGATCACGCGACACTCGAAAACACGTTCGAGGTTACGTTCCTGACTGGGCGTGAGGATGTGATTGAAAATCACCAGATCGGCTTCTTCAGCTTTGACCAGGTCGCGCAGTTCCTCGACCTTGCCGCTGCCAATCAGGTATTTGGCGGTTGGCCGATGACGCGGCACGTTAAAAAACGCAACGGTCTCGGCGCCGGCCGAATTAGCCAATTCCTGAAACTCCTGCGGATCTTCGCGCGCCTCAGGGTCCTGTCCATCCAAGTGAACGAGGATTACTCGTTCACCACCACCGTGGCGCTCAAAGAACAAAGGAGACTCCTATCAGGCGTTACCTGGCTCAGCGTCACCTGCTTCGGATTCGGTTGCGCTAGGCAGACGAATTGGACGAACCGGCACTACTGTCGAGATAGCGTGTTTGTAAACCATCTGGCTCACGGTGTTTTTCAGCAGGATCACGAACTGGTCGAACGACTCGATCGTGCCTTGCAGTTTGATACCGTTGACCAGGTAGATGGAAACCCCAACTTTCTCTTTACGTAAAGTATTCAAGTAAGGGTCTTGTAGCGAATGCCCTTTTGACATGTGCCGCACTCCTTTAAGGATTCAATAATAAAAAATAGGTAATTCAGATGGCTTGTGGCCGTCACACCCCCAAGGATAGACGGCAATTGCAAGGACTCAGCTCAATATGGAGATGGTCCCAAGGTATTTCAAGGCGCGTGGCAGATTGTCGCAATCAAGACTGTCCAGCCAGTGTAAATCTTCCCAGCTGCGCAGCCAGGTGAACTGGCGTTTGGCCAATTGGCGCGTGGCGATGATGCCGCGCTCTTGCATTTCGGCCAATGTCAGCTTGCCATCCAGGTAATCCCAGACTTGGCGGTAACCTACTGCACGTATAGACGGCAACCCGGCATGCAGGTCACTTCTATTACGCAGGGCTACGACCTCGTCGATGAATCCCTGTTCCAACATATTTGTGAATCTTTGTTTAATGCGCTCGTGCAATACCTGACGATTTGCCGGGGCAATGGCCAAGTTCGCGACAGTATAGGGCAATTGTTGCAGTCCCGAAGCGGCTGCTTCAGTACTTTGCGCAGATTGTTGCTGGCGCAGAGCAGTCATGCTCTGACCGCTGACTCGATAAACTTCCAGCGCGCGACTCAAGCGTTGCGGATCGTTCGGGTGAATCCGCGCGGCCGACACCGGGTCGATGACCGCCAATTGATCGTGCAGGGCTTGCCAGCCAAGGCGTGCAGCTTCTTCTTCGATCTGCGCGCGAATCTGCGGATCGGCCGCCGGCATGTCCGCCAACCCGTCCACCAAAGCCTTGTAATAGAGCATCGTGCCGCCGACCAGCAGCGGAATTTTTCCGCGCGCGGTGATTTCCGCCATGGCTTGCAGGGCATCGCGACGGAAATCCGCAGCCGAATAGGCTTCGGCCGGGTCGAGGATGTCGATCAAACGGTGCGGATATTCGGCCAGCAGCTCTTTCGAAGGCTTGGCAGTGCCGATGTCCATACCGCGATAGACCAGCGCCGAGTCGACACTGATCAGCTCGCACGGCAGCACCTTGGTCAGCTCGATGGCCAGATCGGTCTTGCCCGCAGCGGTCGGGCCCATCAGGAAAATCGCTGGAGGGAGCTGGCTCATCAACGACCGCGCAGGAACAGTTTGTCCAGATCGTCCAGGCCCAGTTGGGTCCAGGTCGGTCGGCCATGGTTGCATTGACCGCTGCGCTCGGTGTTTTCCATGTCACGCAGCAGGCCGTTCATTTCCGGCAAAGCCAGGCGCCGATTGGCGCGGATCGCGCCGTGACAGGCCATGGTGCCGAGCAGTTCGTTCAGGTGCGCCTGAATCCGGTCGCTGGTGCCGTACTCCATCAAGTCGGACAGCACGTCGCCGACCAGACGATTGGCTTCGGCCTGCTTCAGCAAGGCTGGAATCTGGCGGATCGCCAGGGTTTCCGGGCCCAGGCGCTGCAATTCGAAACCCAGACGCTGAAACCACGCCGCATGTTCTTCGGCGCAATCCGCCTCGCGCTGACTGACCGCCAGCGATTCCGGCACCAACAGCGGCTGGCCGCTGAGGCCCTCGCTGGCCATGGCGATCTTCAGGCGCTCGTACATGATCCGCTCGTGGGCGGCGTGCATATCGACCAGCACCAGCCCCTGGGCGTTTTCCGAGAGGATGTAGATGCCCTTGAGCTGCGCCAGGGCGTAACCCAGCGGCGGAATGTCCTCTTGTCCGGCCGGCAGCGCGGCTGCGTTGGCTTCGGGCAGCGGGGCAAAGAACTCACGGTAGGCCGCCTGCGCTTCAGCTGCCGGCACTGTGGACTGTGGCCGTGGCGAGTATTGATACTGGTAGCCGGCACCCGCGCCCGAACCCGCCGGCGTATTGAACATCGGTTGCGCCTGCGGTTGCTCCAGCAGCGCATTGGCCGCCAGACGCATTTCGCCCTGCGGGCCGAATTCGCCAGCATCCAACCCTGTCGGACGGACGATGGCGGTGGTCACTGAACCGGCAAGCTGATCCTCCGGACGCACATCGCCCAGCGCCCGGTGCAAGGTGCCGTAAAGGAAGTCATGCACCATGCGCCCGTCACGGAAGCGCACTTCGTGTTTGGTCGGGTGGACGTTGACGTCGACCGCCGCCGGATCAACCTCGAAAAACAGTGCAAAGGTCGGATGGCGACCGTTGAACAGCACGTCGCGATAGGCCTGACGCACGGCGTGGGCCACCAGTTTGTCGCGCACTGCCCGGCCGTTCACAAAGAAATACTGCAAATCCGCCTGGCTACGGTTGAAGGTCGGCAACCCGACCCAGCCCCACAGATGCAAACCGTTACGCTCGATCTCGATCGGCAGCGCCTGCTCGAGAAAACCCGAGCCGCAAATCGCCGCCACACGGCGGGCACGGGCCGCGTCATCGTGGGCTTCGTGCAGGCTGAGGATGGTCTTGCCGTTGTGGCGCAGATGGAAAGCCACGTCGAAACGCGCCAATGCCAGACGTTTGATCACTTCTTGCAGATGATCGAATTCGGTTTTTTCGGTCTTGAGGAATTTGCGCCGCGCCGGGGTATTGAAGAACAGGTCGCGAACTTCCACCGAGGTGCCGACCGGATGCGCTGCCGGTTGCACCCGAGGCGCCATGTCGCGACCTTCAGTCTCGACCTGCCAGGCCTGATCGGCGTCGCGGGTGCGCGAGGTCAGGGTCAGGCGCGCCACGGAACTGATCGACGCCAACGCCTCACCACGGAAACCCAGGCTCATCACCTGCTCGAGGTCTTCGAGGTTGCGGATCTTGCTGGTGGCGTGACGGGCCAGGGCCAGCGGCAGGTCATCGGCAGAAATACCGCTGCCATCGTCACGCACGCGTAGCAGTTTGACGCCGCCCTGTTCAACGTCGACATCGATGCGTTTGGCACCGGAGTCGAGGCTGTTTTCCAACAGTTCCTTGATCACCGAGGCCGGGCGTTCAACCACTTCACCGGCGGCAATCTGGTTCGCCAGCCGTGGGCTGAGCAGTTCGATGCGGGCGGCAGCGTTCAGCACCTCGTTCATTCTTTGGACGCCAGTTCGGTGCCAGGAATGGTCAGGTGTTGGCCGACTTTCAGCTCATCGCTTTTCAGATTGTTCGCGCTGCGCAACGTGGCCGGCGATACCTGATAACGCACACCGATCATCGCCAGGGTTTCGCCTGGGCCGACGCGGTGGTCGCGTGGGCCCTGGACGATCTTGCCGGAATCACGCAGCCAGGCGATGTAGGTGCCCGGTGGCGGGTTCTGTTGGAAGAACTGGCGCACGCCGCTGCTGATCGAGCGCGCCAGCGCTTGCTGGTGGCCCGAGGCCGAAAGCTTGTTCGCTTCGTTGGCATTGGAGATGAAGCCGGTTTCGACCAGGATCGACGGAATGTCCGGCGACTTCAGCACCATGAACCCGGCCTGTTCCACGCGCTGTTTGTGCAGCGGCGTCACGCGGCCGATATTGGTCAGCACTTTCTGACCAACGTTGAGGCTGGACGTCAGCGACGCAGTCATCGACAGGTCGAGCAGTACACCTGCGAGCATGCGGTCCTTGTCATCGAGGCTGACATTGCCAGCGCCCCCGATCAGGTCGGAACGGTTTTCGCTATCAGCCAGCCAACGGGCTGTCTCCGAAGTGGCACCGCGATCAGACAGGGCAAACACCGAAGCGCCGAATGCCGCCGCCGATGGGGCCGCGTCGGCATGGATCGAGACGAACAGGTCGGCGCCTTTCTTGCGGGCAATTTCGGTTCGGCCGCGCAGCGGGATGAAGTAGTCGCCGGTGCGGGTCAGTTCGGCGCGGAAGCCTTTCATGCCATTGACCTGACGCTGCAGCTCCCGGGCAATGGCCAGTACCACGTCTTTCTCACGCTGGCCGCGCGAGCCGGACGCACCCGGGTCTTCGCCACCGTGGCCGGCGTCGATCACCACAATGATGTCGCGCTTGCCGGCCGGGGCTGGCGGCAACTTGATTGCCGGTTCGGAGGGTGTGACCGGCACCGGCGCCACCTTGGCGACGTTGGTCGGCGCGGGAATAGGCGCGGCATCGGCAGCGTCGTCGAACAGGTCGACCACCAGGCGATTGCCGTACTGGGCGTTCGGCGCCAGGGTAAAGCTCTTGGGAGTCACGGCTTTCTTCAGGTCGATGACCACGCGCAGGTCGGTCGGCGTACGCTGGGCCGAGCGCATGGCGGTGATCGGCGTATTCGCCGAATTGACACTCAATGGTGCGCCAAGGGACGCGCCATTGATGTCAATGACCAGTCGATCCGGCGCTGTCAACGTGAAGACGCTGTGCTGCACCGGGCCGCTCAGGTCGAAGACCAGTCGCGTGTTGTCCGGCGCCCGCCACAGGCGCACGCTGTTGACCTTTGTATCGGCCACAGCGTTGACGGTTACTGCCATCAACATCAGTCCAGCGGCAGCCACCAACGCGCGAAAGCGCATACCTAACCCCATCATTTAATTGGATTCCAATGCCAAAGCGGCACACCAGGCTTCGCCACGCGAGCCCTGGGATAAAATTTTCAGCGAACGCCCGCTGTCTTGCGGGCTAATGGTAATGGTCAGGTCAGGCTTTGGCAAAAAGCCTGCACCTTTATCGGGCCACTCGATCAGGCACAGGGCATCGTCTTCGAAGTAGTCACGGATGCCGAGAAACTCCAGTTCTTCCGGATCGACCAAGCGATACAGGTCGAAGTGGAAGGCGCGGACGTCACCGATCTCGTAGGGCTCGACCAAGGTGAAGGTCGGACTTTTTACCGCGCCGACGTGGCCCAACCCGCGAATGATCCCTCGCGACAACGTGGTTTTGCCCATCCCCAGATTGCCTTCCAGGAAAATCAGGCCATGGCCCTGGGTCACGCGGGCGATCCGTGCGCCAAAGTCGCTCATGGCCTGTTCATCGGCCAGGTACAGGTTTACTTCAGACACGGTGCTTGCTCCTCCAACAACTGACGAATGGCCGGGATCAGATCACTGGCCGCCAGCCCACGGCCCGATTTTCCTTCTTGCGCGCCGGCATTGGCATGCAGCCATACCCCCAGGCAGGCCGCGTCGTACGCGTCCATGCCCTGGGCCAGCAACGCACCGACCAATCCTGCGAGTACATCGCCCAAGCCGGCGGTAGCCATCGCCGGATGGCCTTGATGACACAGCGCCAGACGCCCATCCGGGCTGGCGATCAAGCTGCCGGCGCCTTTGAGAACGACGACAGCTGTATATTTTTTGCTCAACGCGCGGGCTGCAGCCGGGCGGTCCGCCTGGACCTCGGCCGTCGACATGCCCAGCAAGCACGCGGCCTCCCCGGGTGCGGGGTAATGATGCAGCCTTTGGGCAAGCTGACGTGCGCCTCGGACAGCAGGTTCAGTGCATCGGCGTCCCAGACTTGCGGCAGCGGTGCGTTGGCAGCGGCCGACAACAGGCTGCGTCCCCAGGCGTCGCGACCCAAGCCTGGGCCGACGACCAGCACCGAGACCTTTTCCAGTAACCCCATCAGCTGGTTCGCGGAGGAAGTCCCCAGCACCATGGCTTCTGGCATTCTGGCTAAAGCGGCGGGCACGTGTTCGCTACGAGTCGCCACGGAGACCATGCCCGCACCACTGCGCAGGGCGCTTTGCGCACTCAGGAGAATAGCGCCGCCGAAGCCCCGATCACCGCCGATAAGCAACACATGGCCAAATTTACCTTTATGTGACGCCGGCGCCCTGGGTGCCAGTCGAGGCAGATTGCCAGTACCCAGGCGACGAGCGCTGACAGGCGCCCGCGCCAGCAGCTGCGGCTCCGCCTGCAGGTCGTTGAATACCAACGTTCCTACTTGATCCGCCGCATCGCCGGTGAACAGCCCCAGCTTCAGGCCAATGAAAGTCACCGTCAGGTCGGCGCACACGGCGCAGCCAAGGATGCGCCCGGTATCGGCACACAGGCCTGAAGGAATATCCACCGCGGCCACTGGCAGGTCGCTACAATTGATGGCGGCGATTGCACTGGCATAGGGTTCACGTACTTCGCCGCTCAGCCCGGTGCCGAGCAAAGCGTCCAGCACGATGCCACGCAAGCATGGCTGCGCATCCCAGGCCTCAATGACGACCTGTTCGGCAACGGCTTCGGCATAAGCCCGCGCCGCATCTCCCTGCAGCCGCTGGGGGTCAGCAACAGCCAGCACTCGCACCGACCATCCCGCGCGCCGGGCCAGCACGGCAACCAGATAGCCGTCACCGGCATTGTTGCCGTGCCCCGCCAACACGCTCAGTTCGTTCGCCGCCGGCCATTGGCGCACCAGCGCGCGCCAGGTTGCCCGCGCCGCGCGCTGCATCAATTCGAAGCCTGGCGTACCTGCCGCAATCAGGCTCGCATCAAGCTCGCGGACTTGTGCGGCGCTGTACAGCGCGTCGGGTAATTCATCTTTAGTGTGCGGCATACGTCTTCGGGCTCCGATGTCTGGCAGAATTATACGCACCTCAGCTCCGGTTTCTCTCGCCTCATGTCCGCCATCACCACAGACCTGCCCGCCCTCGCCCAATCGATCAAGGATTGGGGCCGCGAGCTGGGCTTTCAGCAAGTCGGCATCAGCGGCCTCGATCTGGCCGAGCATGAGCAGCACCTGGAGCGCTGGCTCGAGGCCGGCTACCACGGCGAGATGGACTACATGGGCGCCCACGGCAGCAAACGCTCGCACCCCGAGGAACTGGTTCCCGGCACCCTGCGCGTGGTTTCTCTGCGCATGGACTACTTGCCGGGCGACACCGAAATGGCCAAACGTCTGGCCCAACCGGAAAAAGCTTACGTATCGCGTTATGCCTTGGGCCGCGATTACCACAAATTGATCCGTAAACGTGTGCAACAGCTGGCAGAAAAAATTCAGGCGGTCATCGGCCCCTTCGGCTATCGCGCTTTCGTCGACAGCGCTCCGGTGCTCGAGAAAGCGATCGCCGAAAAGGCCGGCCTGGGCTGGATTGGCAAGAACACCCTGGTATTGAACCGCAAAGCCGGCAGCTACTTCTTTCTCAGCGAGCTGTTCGTCGACCTGCCCCTGCCGGAAGACCCGCCCCACGCCACCGAGCACTGCGGCCGCTGCACCGCTTGCCTGGACATCTGCCCTACCAATGCCTTCGTGGGGCCCTATGTGCTGGATGCCCGCCGCTGCATCTCCTACCTGACCATCGAACTCAAAAGCGCGATTCCCGAAGAACTCCGGCCGCTGATCGGCAATCGGGTGTTCGGCTGCGACGACTGCCAGATGGTCTGTCCATGGAACCGTTTTGCCCGGCCATCTGGCGAAAGCGATTTCAAGCCGCGGCACAATCTGGACAACGCTGAACTGGCCGAGCTGTTCATGTGGGATGAAGAAAAATTTCTCGGCAGCACTGAAGGCTCGCCGCTACGCCGGGCGGGTTATGAGCGTTGGCTGCGCAATCTGGCGGTGGGGCTGGGGAATGCACCGTCGAGTATTCCGGTACTGGAGGCGCTGAAGGCTCGGCGCGAGTATCCGTCGGAGCTGGTGCGCGAACATGTCGAATGGGCCCTCAAGCAACATGGACTGCTGTAGGAGCGAGCTCGCTCGCGATGGTCGTCAACGATGACGCTGGGGACCTGGCACCCGGCGGCGCTCTCAGGTTTTTCGCGAGCGAGCTCGCTCCTACAGGAGGCGTTTCAGTCAACGATAACCTGTGCCCCGCAGGCAGGGTGGCGGCGTCAAGGCGCGTCGTTGTAAACGAACTTGGGCATTTCCCAGTGGAAGCGGATCGCCAGCAGGCGCAGCAGAAAGCCGCCGAACAGGGTGATGAGGATGGCTTGTTCGCTCGGCACGTTCAGATACAGGCAGAGCATGTAGCACCATGCCGCGGCAAACGACACGCTGGCGTACAGTTCGCGCCTGAAGATCAGCGGGATGTCGTTGCAGAAGATGTCGCGCAAGATGCCACCGAAGACCCCGGTGATCACACCGCTGACCGAGGCCACCAGCATGCCGTGGCCCATTTCCAGGGCGGTCATGCAGCCGATCAGGGTGAAAGCCACCAGCCCCACGGCGTCCAGCACCAGGAACAATGAGCGCAAGTGGCGCATCCAGCGTGCCGCAAAGATGGTGAACATGGCTGCGAACGAGGTCAGCACCAGGTATTCCGGGTGTTTGACCCAAGTCAGCGGGTAATGCCCCAGCAGCACATCGCGCACCGATCCACCGCCCAGGGCCGTGACGCAGGCGATCAGCACCACGCCAAACCAGTCCATGCCGCGACGCCCGGCAGATAAGGCGCCAGTCATGGCTTCGGCGGTGATGGCGATCAGATAGAGCATCAGCAACATGGTGGCGATCCAGACAGGAAGGCGCGCAGTCTACTCACTTCGCCGAGGCACCAAAAGAGGGCGCGTGCGGTGCCCCCCGCAGGCTGCGGTCTTTTAACTTTTTTCAAGATCAAGAGATCGCAGCCTTCGGCAGCGCCTACGCAGGGCGCGTAGTCCGCAATCAGAACTTGATGAAGTGCTTGCGGTAGTGCTGCAGCTCGGCGATCGATTCGCGGATGTCGTCCAGCGCCAGGTGCGTGCTGCCCTTCTTGAAGCTGTCGCGCACGTCCGGCGCCCAGCGGGCAGCCAGTTCCTTGAGCGTCGAGACGTCGAGGTTGCGGTAATGGAAGTAACTTTCCAGCGACTTCATGTGGGTATAAAGAAAGCGACGATCCTGGCAGATGCTGTTGCCGCAGATCGGCGACTTGCCCTTCGGTACCCATTTTTCCAGGAAAGCGATGGTTTCGGCTTCGGCTTCGGCCATGCTGATGCGGCTGTCGCGCACGCGCTGGGTCAGGCCGGAGCCGCCATGCTGACGGGTGTTCCACTCGTCCATGCGCGCGAGCACTTCGTCGCTGTGGTGGATAGCGATCACCGGGCCTTCGGCCAAGGTGTTGAGGTCACTGTCGGTGACGATGGTGGCCATTTCGATGATGACGTCGTTATCCGGATCAAGACCGGTCATTTCGAGGTCGATCCAGATTAAGTTCTGCGGGTTTTGCATATTTCGGCTCCTGGGCAATGCTGCGCAGTTTAGCCTAGGCCGGTGCCCGGGCGTGCTAAACTCGCGGCCGTTTTACCTAATCGCAGCATTCTTCAGACGGAACACCCATGGCCAAACGCCAACTCAATCGTCGTCAAAACTGGCGCATCGAAAAGATTCAGGGCGAACGCGCTGCCCGCGCCGCCAAACGCGAGTCCTCGGCGGTCGAAGCCCTTGAGGGCGGTGACCTGGGCCCGGAACAGCATGGCCTGGTGATCGCCCACTTCGGTGTGCAGGTCGAGGTCGAAGCCAAAGACGGCGAGCTCGCCGGCCAGGTGTTCCGTTGCCACTTGCGCGCCAACCTGCCTGCGCTGGTGACCGGCGATCAGGTGGTCTGGCGTGCCGGCAATCAGGGCATTGGTGTGATCGTCGCGCAACTGCCGCGCATCACCGAACTCTGCCGCCCGGACAGCCGTGGCCAACTGAAACCGGTCGCGGCCAACGTCGATATGATCGTCATCGTCTTCGCCCCGCTGCCCGAGCCGCATGCCAACCTGATCGACCGCTACCTCGTAGCCGCCGAACACGCCGGCATCCGTCCGCTGTTGCTGCTGAACAAGTACGACCTGATCGACGAGCAGAACGCCCCGGCGCTCAACGCCTTGCTGGCCGTTTACCGCACGCTGGGTTACCCGGTGCTGGAAGTGTCGGCGCACCACGGCAATGGCATGGAACAACTGCAACAGCAGCTCGACGGGCGCATCAGCGTGTTCGTCGGCCAGTCCGGTGTCGGCAAGTCCTCGCTGGTCAACAGCTTGCTGCCTGAGGTTGAAACCCGCGTCGGGCCGCTTTCCGAGCTGTCCGGCCAAGGCACGCACACAACCACCACCGCACGGCTGTTCCACTTCCCGGGCGGCGGCGAGCTGATCGACTCCCCGGGTATTCGTGAATTCGGTCTCGGCCACGTCAGCCGCGCCGACGTCGAAGCCGGCTTCATCGAGTTCAACGACCTGCTCGGCACCTGCCGCTTCCGCGACTGCAAGCATGATCGCGAACCAGGTTGTGCACTGCTCAAGGCACTGGAAGATGGACGCGTGCAACAGCAACGGATGAACAGCTACCGCTCGATCATCGCCAGTCTGCCGGAAAGCACCTACTAACAGCTGCCCTGCCCCCTCGATGCCGAGGGGTGGGCTCGCTGCTGCCTGCCTGCCTGCCTGCCTGCCTGAAACCTGAAACCTGAAACCTGAAACCTGAAACCATTAGATGTCAGATGTTTCTGCAGGGCTTGTCCACGTCTATTGCGCCGGCGCGCCCGGTTTCGGCGCCGCATCCTCGAACAGATTCAACCGCTCGCGAATCTCATGCGCCGGTATCGGCTGCTGGTCGGCAGGCAAGGCATTCGGATCAACCGGAGTGGCCGGGACCTCCCCCGGCGCGCCCTGCCCCTGGGGCAGCGCTCCCGAAGGATCAGCACCTTGCGCCCCTTCAATGGCTTCCTGGGCCTTTTTGGTCAAGACCACTATGTCGATACGGCGATTGACCGGATTGACCGGGTTGACCCGGTCAAACAAGGCCGAAGACGCATAACCGACCACGCGCGCCACCTGCGATTCAGGATAACTGCCCGCTACCAGTGCACGTCGTGCGGCGTTGGCGCGGTTGGCCGAGAGTTCCCAGTTACCAAACTCGCCGCTGCCGGTGTACGGCGTGGCATCAGTGTGGCCGCTGATGCTGATCTTGTTCGGCACCGCTTTGATGGTGTCGGCCATGGCCAGCAGGATGTCTTCGAAATACGGTTTCAGACGCGCAGAACCCGAGTCGAACATCGGCCGGTTCTCGGCGTCCATGATCTGGATGCGCAAGCCGTTCGGCGTGATCTCGAAGAGGATCTGGTCCTTGAATTTCTGCAGTTGCGGGTTCTCGTCGACCTTGTTCTGCAGTTCTTGCAGAAGCAGTTCCAGACGTTCTTTCTCGACCTGCTCGGCCATGCCTTCGACCTGCTCGGTGTCGACCGTGACCTTGTCCGGTTGCGGCTGGGATTTCACCTCGGGGTTGAGGGTGTTTTCCGGCGCCAGGGTCGGCGTACCGCCGAGATCGATGATGTACGGCGTGCCGCTTTCGGAGAAGCCGACCGGGTCTTTGAAGTAACCGGCGATGGCGATCTTCTGTTCCGGTGTTGCGGTGGACAGCAGCCACAACACCAGGAAGAACGCCATCATCGCCGTGGCGAAGTCGGCGAAGGCGATTTTCCACGCCCCGCCGTGATGCCCGCCGGCTATGCGCTTGACGCGCTTGATGATAATCGGCTGATTATTTTCCATGGCTTAACGACCGCGAACGGCTTGTTCCAGCTCGGCAAAGCTTGGACGGTGGGCCGGGTACAGAACCTTACGACCGAACTCCACCGCCAGCGATGGCGGCATGCCGGAAGCCGAAGCCACCAGAGAGGCCTTGATGGCTTCATAAACGTTCAGCTCTTCCTTGGCATCGTGAGCCAGGGAATGCGCCAACGGGCCGAAGAAACCGTAGGCCGCGAGGATACCGAAGAAGGTCCCCACCAGTGCCGCACCGACGTGCATGCCGATCGCTTTCTGGTCGCCTTCACCCAGGGAAGCCATGGTCACCACGATACCCAGTACCGCAGCCACGATACCGAAACCCGGCATGGCGTCGGCGATGCCGTTCACTGCGTGGGAAGGATGCTCGAGGTCTTCTTTGAGGCTGTAGAGTTCCATGTCGAACAGGCCTTCCAGCTCGTGCGGAGCCATATTGCCGGAGGACATGATGCGCAGGTAGTCGCAGATGAACGCGGTCATGCGCTCGTCTTTAAGAACTGCCGGGTACTTGGCGAAGATCGGGCTCGCGGCGGCGTCTTCAATGTCGCCTTCGATGGCCATCATGCCTTCGCGGCGGCTCTTGTTGAGGATCTCGTAGATCAGACCGAGCACTTCCAGATAGAACGTGTGGCTGAAACGCGAACTGAACATGCTCAGGGATTTCTTGAGCACGTGCATCGTCATGTAGCCGGGGTTGGCCTGGAGGAATGCACCCAGTGCCGCACCACCGATGATCATCACCTCGAAAGGCTGGATCAGGGCGGCAATCTTGCCGTGGGAGAGCACGTATCCGCCGAGCACGCTCGCGAATACGACGATGATGCCGATAATTTTAGCCATAGGTAGGAAAGTACTTACTGAGTCGGGTTCAAGGTCATATTCGGAAGTTAAAAAATCTCTTCTTCTACTTATCGGCAAAACTGCGCCAGACTATAGCCAGTTCAGGCGAAAAGCCAATTTAGCCCATGCCGGGCGCGTCTACAGTCAGTGAAGATCTCGTCCAGACATGGCTAATGAAACGAACGTCCCACACGTAAAACCGACCACACTCGATGGCTGGGTCAAGTTGCTCGATGGCGTCCGACTGCCCGTACCGCAGGCCAGCCATGACCGGGTATGCCAGGCGATTCGCAACAGCCGCAGCTCACTGCGTGACATCGCCGAACTGATCCAGGACAGCCCGGCCCTGGCGCTGAGCGTGATTCGTGAAGCCAATCGGCAGGTGCGCAGCGGCCTTAGCGAACCGGCGGAAAACCTGGAAGTGGCGATCAATCGTCTCGGCCTCAAACGCACTGAAGAACTGCTCGCCCGCCTGCCGACGCTGCCCCAGATGCAAATCCCTGCGACCTTGCGCCAGTTGCAGCTGATCAGCCAGCACGCGACCCAGCAGGCCAACGGCTTTTTCGCCAGCCGCCTGGCCCGGCTCTGGCAGGACATCCATTGGGGTAGCCTGCTGTTTCTGTCACCACTGTGGCCGATGGCGCTGATCTACCCGCAGTTGCTCGAAGAGTGGGAACGGCGCGTGATTCATAGAGGTGAATCCGCGCGCAAGGTCGAACAGCAGTTGTTCGGCGTGCGTTTGCTGGACATCTGCCAGGCCCTGGTCGATCTGTGGCGCCTGCCGATCTGGGTGCAGCAGGGTTACCGCCTGTTGCTCAAGGAACAGCGCGAACTGGTCAAGGTGCTGCGCATTGCCCGCGACAGTGACCACCCGTTGCGCCAGCAGAATAGCCTGGATGACGACCCGACCCTGCGTCGCTGGCTCAATCAACCTGCCAACACCGTACTACTGGCCAATGGCCTGGCGCTTTCGGCACAACAAGCCTGGGACAGCCCCCACAGCAGACGCTGGCAGAACCTGACCAGCCTGTACCTGCAAGTTTCGATGGACGAGGTGCAGCAGCAATTGCACCAGCAGGCTGCCAACAGCGCCCGCTACCATGCCATGCCAGACCTCTGGCACCCGGCGGTCTCACTGATCTGGCCCTGGGACACCCCGCGCCAGCAGGCAGGCTCACAGCCGACCCCGCCGCCGACTGCGCAAGACCTGGCCAAGTGGCGCAAGGTGTGTGCCGAATTGCTGGTGGAGCCGAGCCGCTTTGCCAATGCGATGCACCTGACCACGTCCGCCAGGGATGCCCTGGTTGCCTGCGGCATGCGCCGGGTGCTGATCCTGATGGCTGATCGCACTCACGCCAATTTACGCGTGCATCAGAGCGCCGGACTGCCCAAGGACGCCGCCAGCCTGAATTTGCTGGTCAGCCAGAGCACCGTGCTGCAACGCCTGCTCGCCCAGCAGGCCCAGGTGCGCCTGACCCCGGAAAATAATGCACAATTTTCCGCATTGCTCCCGGCCAGCCTGCGCTCGCTGTTTGGCGGCGAGCATTTGCTGCTGCGTTCACTGGTCAATAATGGCCGGGTGATCATGCTGGTGGTGGCGGACCAGGGTGGCGGACCGTTCTCGGATATCACCGTACAAGCCTTCGGCAAAACCGCGCAGTGCATCGAGAAGGCGCTGCACAGCTTTAGCCACCGTGGCCAATGAGGCTGCGTTACAATCCCCCTTTTTGTGCTCGGGAGACCTCACATGTCCTGACTTCTCTGGCTTGGCGCTGGTCATCGAGCCCGGCGACCTGCTCGCCCGTCTCGACGCGCGCAATCTGATCCTGGTGGACCTCACCAGCAGTGCCCGCTACGCCCAAGGGCATATTCCTGGCGCGCGCTTTGTCGACCCCAAGCGCACGCAACTCGGCCAGCTACCCGCTCCGGGCCTGATCCCGCCACACGCGGCACTTGAAGCGCTGTTCGGCGAACTGGGCCACCACAAGGATGCGCTGTACGTGGTGTATGACGACGAAGGCGGCGGCTGGGCCGGGCGCTTCATCTGGCTGCTCGACGTCATCGGCCACAAGCACTACCACTATCTGGATGGCGGCCTGCTGTCCTGGCTGGCGGATGGCCTGCCGGTCTCGACCGAGGTCCCGGCTTCGGCGGGAGGCCCGGTAAGCCTGACCTTGCACGACGAACCCACGGCCACCCGAGAGTACCTGCAAAGCCGGATTGGCGCCGCCGACCTGGCCATTTGGGACGCGCGCGCGCCGCAGGAGTATTCCGGCGAGAAGGTCCTGGCTGCCAAGGCCGGGCACATCCCCGGCGCGGTCAATTTCGAATGGACTGCCGGCATGGACAAGGCACGTCAACTGCGGATTCGCACAGACATGCCGCAGATCCTCGAAGACCTCGGGATCACCAAGGACAAAGAAATCATTACCCACTGCCAGACCCATCACCGGTCGGGCTTCACTTATCTGGTGGCCAAGTCCCTCGGTTACCCGCGGGTCAAGGGCTACGCCGGTTCCTGGGGCGAATGGGGCAACCACCCTGACACGCCCGTCGAGATTCAAGGTTTTTAAGGACTATTAATTAATGAAAGAGCGTCTGTTTATCCTCAGCCAGTACCTGCTGCCTCATCACCTGCTGTCGCGCCTGGCCGGCTGCGTTGCCGAGTGCCGCGTGCGCTGGTTCAAGAATGCCTTCACCCAGTGGTTCGCCAAGCGTTACCAGGTGGACATGTCGCAAGCACTGGTCGAAGACCTGACCGCTTACGAGCACTTCAACGCCTTCTTCACCCGCGCCCTGAAAGACGGCGCGCGCCCACTGGACCAGACTCCGGGCGCGATCCTCAGCCCGGCCGACGGTGCCGTCAGCCAACTTGGCCCGATCGAGCATGGTCGCGTGTTCCAGGCCAAGGGCCACAGCTTCAGCGTGCTGGAATTGCTCGGCGGTGACGGGGCCAACGCGGCGCCGTTCATGGGCGGTGACTTCGCGACTATTTACCTGTCGCCGAAGGACTACCACCGCGTGCACATGCCGCTGGCCGGCACCCTGCGCGAGATGGTCTACATCCCGGGCCGCATTTTCTCCGTCAACCAGACGACTGCTGAAAACGTGCCGGAACTGTTCGCCCGCAACGAGCGCGTCGCATGCATTTTCGACACCGAGCGCGGGCCAATGGCCGTTGTGCTGGTCGGCGCGATGATTGTCGCTTCGATTGAAACCGTCTGGGCCGGTCAGGTCACGCCGCCCAAGCGTGAACTGAAAACCTTCCGTTACGACGAAGCCGCCCGTGCGCCGATCCACCTGGAAAAAGGGGCGGAATTGGGGCGCTTCAAGCTAGGTTCGACCGCCGTGGTGCTGTTCGGCCCGGATCAGGTGAAATGGGCTGAGGGCCTGGGTGCACTGTCGCCGGTGCAGATGGGCCAGGCGCTGGGCTTGCCGAAGGCCTGATAACCGGCCTGTCCCGGTAGGAGCTGCCGAAGGCTGCGATCTTTTGATGTTAAAAACAGAGTCAAAAGATCGCAGCCTGCGGCAGCTCTACGAGGCGGCATGGTTTTTATATTCGCAATCAAAAGATCGCCGCCTGCGGCAGCGCCTGCACGGTCTGATTCCTGCTATGGTTTTCGCCATGAATGAGACCACCCCACTCCAGCTGTTACGTGCACCGCTCCCTCAACAGGCTCGCCTGTCGTTCTGTGAGCCAACCCCGCGCGATCTCAAGCGCTGGATCGCCAACCTGCCCAAGGCCAACATTGGCGAAACGGCCCGCTTGCTCTATCAGGGCCTGGGCGAACTCAACCAGCTGCTCACCCCCAGTGACAATCGCCTGCAATTGCTCGAGCTGTTGCGACCCGAGGTGTACTACGTCTGCAAACACCTGGAGCGGCACTTCCTGCATCAGGCGATTGTGCTGGACGAGCGCTCGCGCAAGATCGCCAACCTGTGCCAGGCATTGCAAAGTCACCTGGCGATTGGTTACAAGCAGATCGTCCTGCGCGTGTCACCGCGCTTCAGCAAGGATCGCGCCGCGCTCTTGACTCAAGCGCTGCAACGGGCAATCCATTGCCTCAACGGGCCGCTGATGCGCGCGACGCAGCTGTATTGCCCGGCGCCTGAAGGCCTCTGGCTGGAGCTGCATCAACTCTACCAACTCGCCTGCTCGCACCAGCTCCAGCGCCAGAATGTGCGCGACGAATTGGCCAGCCAGACGCAAAACCTCAGCATTGAGCAGACCTATGTCACGGCGCTGCTGATGGGTGCTGCACGCTGCAATCAACTGCGGCAGAACCAGATTGCCCGTCTCGCCGAAGTGCTGGAGTCATGGAGCTCGCTGATACGCCTGAATCCGGGCCAATCGGTGGAAGGGCTGTTCGCCGTCGCGCCAATGCTCGATACCGCGCCGCGCTACCGCTCCAAATTCAGGAGCGAACAGCAGGGCGATTTGCTGGCCATTGATACCACCCCGCTGGTGGCGGCCATCGACGCTCATCTGCACAAGACCGACTCGGCCCAACCTCTACTGGTGCCGACAGGTTTGAGCCTGGATACCTTGCAACACCTGAGTGCCGCCTGGGGGCAGACCGCCGAGCGCAGTTTTCAACGCACGGCAAGCCAGGGCCAACTGACCCTGTGCGTCGGCATGAGCGCCCTGCATTTCTATCTGGGTGGCCAGCGCTCGTTCAGTGAGCTGCTGAAAAACCACGGCGGCCGGCAGGCGAAATTTTCTGCGCTGTCGTCGGCCACCAAGGGCCAGGACCAATGGAGCCACGCCTTCGACGTGGCGCCGGAGGGCAACACCCAGGACCTGCTGCCCTACGAAGAAATCGAATACCCGCAGCTGCAAAATGATGACGGCAATGACACGGCCGACAGCAATCGGCATTTTCCGACTTATGTCTTGCCTGTGGTCAACCACAGCCCGGGAGGCTATTGCCTGGCATGGCCTGGCGAAGTACCCGCCGAGCTTCAGGCGGGTGAGATGGTCGGCATCGAGGATGTCGCGGGCCAGGGCTGGAGCATTGCGGTGGTGCGCTGGATTCGTCAGGTTCGTGGCGGCGGCACACAGATGGGCATCGAACAGGTTGCACCGTACGCCGAGCCCTGTGGCCTGCAACTGGTGCGCACCCGTGATGATCACAGCCACTACCTGCGCGGCCTGTTGTTGCCCGCGATCAGCGCGGTAGACTTGCCCGCCACCCTACTGGCACCGCGGCTGCCCTTTCAGGAAGGGCAAAAGGTGATGATCAACACCAACGGCGAGGAACATCGGGCAGGGCTGGATCGACGGGTGGCGAGTACCAACAGTTTTAATCAGTTCGCTTACCGGTCTCTGGAGGGTGCCAAAAACGATAACGCCGCCGGTGGCGGCGTCGAGGAAGACTTTGATTCTTTGTGGAAGTCGCTTTGAGGTTAGGCATGAAAAATGTGGTGCGGCCATCGCGGGCAGCCATTGCTCCCAGGTCGGTGATTCTGTGGGAGCAAGGCTTGCCCGCGATGAGGCCTGATCAAGGGACTAAAGCCTCAGAGCTGCCCGTCGCGATCGCGGAAGCCCAGCAGGT
Organism: Pseudomonas sp. TH10; assembly: GCF_016651255.1. GTDB lineage: Bacteria > Pseudomonadota > Gammaproteobacteria > Pseudomonadales > Pseudomonadaceae > Aquipseudomonas. The sequence continues at coordinate 29,608 of NZ_JAEKEG010000091.1, read as the reverse complement.
ACAGCACGCCATCCAGACCCAACGTCGAGATCGCCTGCTTCGCCGACTGCTTGACCAGCGGCTTGGCCCGGAACGCCACGCCCAACCCGGCAATCGCCAGCATCGGCAAATCATTCGCGCCGTCGCCGACCGCGATGGTCTGTTCCAGACGTAAACCTTCCTTGTGCGCCAGTTCTTTCAGCAGATCTGCCTTGCGCTGGGCATCGACAATCGGCTCGATCGCCACGCCGGTGCACTTGCCGTCAACCACTTCCAGCTCGTTGGCGAACACGTAGTCGATGCCAAGTTTGGCCTGCAATTGCTTGGCGAAATAAGTGAAGCCACCGGAAAGGATTGCGGTCTTGTAGCCCAGACGCTTGAGCTCGGCGAACAGCGTTTCGGCGCCCTCGGTCAGACGCAACGAGGCGGCAATCGAATCGAGCACGCTGACATCCAGACCTTTGAGCAAGGCCAGGCGCTCTTTGAAACTGGCGCGGAAGTCCAGTTCGCCGGCCATCGCCCGCTCAGTGATTTCCGAGACCTGCTCACCCACGCCGGCAGCCTTGGCCAGCTCATCGATGACTTCGGCCTCGATCAGCGTCGAGTCCATGTCGAACACCGCCAGACGACGGTTGCGACGGAACAGCGAATCTTCCTGGAAGGCGATATCGACGTTCAGCTCTTGCGCAACGCTGAGGAATTCGGCACGCAACGCCTGCGGATCGGCCGCTTCGCCACGTACGGAAAACTCGATGCAGCCCTTGCCCTTGTCAGCTGGCGTGTCCAAGGGCATGCGACCCGACAGACGGTCGATGTGGTCGATGTTCAGGCCGTATTTGGCGGTGATCGAACTGACGGCCTGCAATTGGCCGGCGGTCACTTTGCGGGTCAGCAAGGTGACGATGTGGCGTTTCTTGCCCTGATTGCCCACCCATTGCTGGTAATCCTCTTCGGACACCGGAGTGAAGCGCACCTGCTGATCAAGCTCGTAGCCCTTGAACAGGATGTCCTTGAGCACGGACTTACCTTGCTCGGAGTCGGGAATTTCGACCAGGATGCCGAACGACAGGGTGTCGTGGATCACCGCCTGACCAATGTCGAGGATGTTCACACCACCTTGTGCCAGAACGCCGGTAATGGCTGCCGTCAGACCCGGACGGTCGACTCCCGTGATGTTAATCAGGACGATTTCGCGCAACGCGCACCCCCGCAACTGGAAAAAAACCGCATTCTACCCACTTTCAGTGACCATCGGGCACCGCGAGCGCTTTGCCGGTCTAGGGCCTGTCGCTATACTGCGCGTCAACTTCACGGACAAAAGAGCCGAGCTCAGTGAACCGGCCCACGCCAGTTAAAACCGATAACTTCTTCCTGCTGATCTTCCGTGCACTGCGCCATCGCCGTGTACCGATTGCATTGCGCATTGCCAGCCATAACGTGATCCTGGTCGCTCTGGCCCTGGTCATCTATGCCGGCGTGATGGGTTTGCAATTCAAGCAGGCCATGCACGAGCAGGCCGATGCGCTGGGCGAAAGCCTGACCACGCAGACCGCCACCTCCGCCACGGAGCTGTTGGTGTCCAACGACATCCTCAGCCTCAACGTGCTGCTCAATAACCTGACCAAGAACAAACTGGTGGCCCATGCGGCAATCTATAGCGTGGATAACCGCATCCTCGCCGAATCCGGTCAGCGCCCCAAGCACAGCCTGCTGGGCGAAGCCGAAGGCATGTACGAGAGCAAGATCACTTTCCAGGACGTGACCGCCGGGCAACTGCGCATCAGCCTCGACATGGATCAGTTCCAGCAGCCGATGACCATCAGCCTGCAAAGCATGGGCATCCTCAGTGCGATTCTGTTGGCGCTGTCGCTGGCCTTGAGCCTGCGCATGGGCCGTTACCTGTCGACGCCGCTGCTGCAATTGCGCGTCTGGCTGCGCAATATCGATGAATACACGCCGGGCACGGATCGTCAGGACGAGATCGGCGATCTGGCGCGGCAACTGCACGCCGACTTCGCCCCGGAACCAGCGCCAAAGCCTGAGCCTGAGCCGGAACCCGAGTTCGAAGAAGACGACGAGCCTGAGTTCGAAGTGCGCAACCTGCGCGATCCGAGCTTTGACGAAAGCCGTCCGATGGCCGCACAAAAACCGGCGCCACGCCACGTGGTCAGCACCGTTGAAGACGATGAAGACGACGATGCGTTTGCCGATCTGCGCGACGAAGCAGTGGCCAGCGCGCCCAAGCCCGTGGTTAAAGCGCCTGCTTCCAACGTGCCTCAACACAGCGCGGTGCTGGCCGTGCAACTGGGTGCCCAGGATCAACTGCGCCGCCTGCCCCGTACTCGCCTTGAGGAGTTGCTCAAGCGTTATCGCGACTGCCTCGACCAGGCCGCCTCGCTCTATCAGAGCGAGCTGCACACCCTCAACGATGGCAGCACGCTGATGCTGTTCCACACTGAAGACAGCGGCGAAGACTACCTGACCAATGCGATCTGCTGTGGCGAGTTGCTGCGCGCACTGGGTCATCAGTTGCAGATCGAAGTGGCCGACTCGGGCATTACCCTGCAACTGCAGCTGGGCCTGACCCTGGGTGACGAGCTGTTCGGTCTGAGCCAGATTGATCTGCTGCTGACCGATTCGGCGCAGGACGCACTGGCCTTGTCGCAACACAGCCGTAACCTGCTGCTGGTTGAACGCAAGATCGGCGACGATGCATTGATTCGTCAGCGTGCGCGGATCCGGCCGATTGCCAGCCCTGAAGGCGCTTGCTGCGTTGAGCGGTTGATGGAGCCTTATCCGTCGATGCTGGAACGGCAACTGGCGCGGATGCATGAGCGCCGGGCTTAAGCCTCAGGCCTGAAACACAGAAGCCCGCAGACGAGTGATTGTCTGCGGGCTTTTTTGTTGCCTGTGCTGGCGCCATCGCGGGCAAGCCTTGCTCCCGTTATGGGTCTGCACATGTTCTGTGGACCACCGCAGGTCACTGTGGGAGCAACTGTCTTCCCCCTGCCACATCAATATCGAATGTGCAGACGCCATCGCGGGCAAGCCCGGCTCCCACAGTGGTCTGCGCCATACATAAATGCTGCGCCCACCACCACTCCACTGTGGGAGCGGGCTTGCCCGCGATGGCAATCTCCCTGCCACATCAATGTCGAATCCGCAGACGCCATCGCCAGCAGGCTGGCTCCCACAGTGGTCTGCGCCGTACATAAATGCTGCGTCCACCACCACTACCCTGTGGGAGCGGGGCTTGTCCGCGATGGCAATCTCCCTGCCACATCAATGTCGAATGTGCAGACGCCATCGCGGGCAAGCCCGGCTCCCACAGTGGTCTGCGCTGTACATAAATGCTGCGTCCACCACCACTACCCTGTGGGAGCCAGGCTTGCCCGCGATGGCAATCTCCCTGCCACATCAATGTCGAATGTGCAGACGCCATCGCGGGCAAGCCCGGCTCCCACAGTGGTCTGCGCTGTACATAAATGCTGCGTCCACCACCACTACCCTGTGGGAGCGGGGCTTGTCCGCGATGGCAATCTCCCTGCCACATCAATGTCGAATGTGCAGACGCCATCGCCAGTAGGCTGGCTCCCACAGTGGTCTGCGCCGTACATAAATGCCGCGCCCACCACCATTCCACTGTGGGAGCGGGCTTGCCCGCGAAGAGGCCCCCACAGGCAACATCGATCTCCCAAGACAGACACAACAAAGCCCGCACAAGGCGGGCTCTGTCTTGACTCGATCCAAGCTTAGAAGCGGAACACTTCCATGTCTGTCCGAATCGGCGATGCCATCGGTATCTTCGGTTGCTTCTCGGCTTCTGCCGCTGGTGCGGCCGGTTTCGGGGCCGACTTACGCGGTGCTTCAGCCACGGGTGGCTGATTGGCCAACGGTTTCAGCGCCACCGACAATTGCTCGGCCAGACGCTGCAACAAAATCCCTTGCGCCTGCACCTGCGAAGCCGTGCTACCCGCGTGCAACTCTTGCAGATGAATGATGCGGTTATCACGCACCTGACCACGACGGTCGATCAAGCGCCATTGCGCATCGAGGATCGCCGGTTGTTTCTCGCCGGAATCAAGACGCGTGATGGTCAACAATACCTGCACATCCGGAGTGAACCCGGTTGTAGCCGGCGCCAGCACGACTCGTTGGCTGTCCAGATGACCAGCCACCTGACGCATCAGCAACTGATCGATATCCGACGAAAGGCTGCCAGCCCAACGACCGTCGGTCGACGCCTGGAGGCTGCCATCCGGTTGCCGCTGCAAGAGGGTCTCACGTTGCAGGTAATCGGCTACGACTACCGGGCCCAACAAAACCGCCATACCCGCGCTTTGCGCAGGCTGAACCGGACTTCCGCTGTCCAGTTGATACAGCGACACCGGCTGGTGAACGCTGCAACCCGCCAGGCCAAGAACGCCAGCGAGCATCAAGATAAAAGGAAGGCGCAGAGCAGTCATCATCCCGTCCAGGTGGCCGCCACAAGGCTGACCACAGTGAAAATTCTCAATAAATATGAAGAACGCTCGGCCACGCCGGCGCTTGGAAAGGCCATATCATCCGTGAATATGCGTTCCGACTCCAGCGCCAAAGCGTCGATCTACGCGTTAAATCGTAGATCGAACGCTCTAGGGCGCCTAATTGAGGTTTTCGACGAGCAGCGCATCGACCCGCTGAAAGCCCCTCGGGAGTTTATTCCCGCGACGTCCACGCTCACCTTTGTAGTGTTCGAGGTCCTCGGCTTTCAGTTTGTAAGGGCGTTTACCCGCTTGCAGGATCAACGTAGCGCCTGCGGGGATGACAGCAATGTCCGTGACAAACTCTTCACGGCTGGCGACACGGTCACCCGGAACACCGATGATCTTGTTGCCCTTGCCCTTCGCCAACTGCGGCAAATCGCTGATATTGAAGACCAGCATGCGCCCCTCGCTTGTCACTGCAGCGAGCAAATCATTCTCGCGGTCAGTTACCGGGCGAGGCGCGATAACCTTGGCGTTGTTCGGCAGACTCAACAGGGCTTTACCGGCCTTGTTCTTGGCCTGCAGGTCTTCGCCTTTGACCACGAATCCGTAACCGGCATCGGAAGCGATCACGTACAACGCATCGTCTTCAGGCATCAGCACGCATTCGAAGGTTGCGCCCGGTGGCGGTGTCAGACGACCGGTCAGCGGTTCGCCCTGACCACGCGCCGACGGCAGCGTATGCGCGGCGACCGAATAGCTGCGGCCGGTGGAGTCAATAACCACGGCAGACTGGTTGGAACGCCCCGCCGCCGAGGTCTTGAAGCCATCGCCAGCCTTGTACGACAGCCCGGTGGCGTCGATCTCGTGGCCCTTGGCCGAACGAATCCAGCCCTTTTCCGACAGCACAACGGTGACTTTCTCGTTCGGCAGCAGATCGTGTTCGGTCAACGCCTTGGCTTCGGTGCGCTCGACGATTGGCGAACGGCGATCGTCGCCATAGGTTTCGGCGTCCTTGATCAGCTCGGTGCGCACCAGTTTTTTGAGCTTGGCTTCGCTGCCCAGCAGGGCTTGCAGCTTGGCTTGTTCCTTGAGCAGTTCGTCTTGCTCGTCGCGCAGCTTCATCTCTTCCAGTCGCGCCAACTGACGAAGACGGGTGTCGAGGATGTAGTCGGCCTGAATCTCGCTGAGGGCGAAACGCTCGATCAGCTTGGCTTTCGGGTGTTCCTCGGTACGGATGATATGAATCACTTCATCCAGATTGAGGTAGGCGATCAACAAACCGTCTAACAGGTGCAGGCGACGCTCGACCTTGTCGAGGCGGAATTGCAGGCGGCGACGCACGGTCTGCACGCGGAATTCCAGCCATTCGACCAGCAAAGCGCGGAGGTTTTTCAGCTGCGGCTTGCCGTCCAGACCGATGATGTTGACGTTGACCCGATAGGTCGACTCCAGCTCTGTGCTGGCGAACAGGTGCTGCATTAACCCATCGTGGTCGAAATTCTTGCGCGCGCCCGGGATGATCACGATCCGGCACGGGTTCTCGTGGTCCGATTCGTCGCGCAGGTCAGCGATCTGCGGGGCCTTGGAAGGTTTCGCCTGCATCAGCGCGGCGATCTGTTCCAGCACCTTGGCACCGGACACCTGGTGCGGTAATGCGGTAACGATGATGTCGCCGTCCTCGACGTGGTACACGGCGCGCATGCGCACCGAGCCCTTGCCGGTTTCGTACATTTTCAGCAGATCGGCGCGCGGCGTGATGATTTCCGCTTCGGTCGGATAGTCCGGGCCCTGGATGTGCTCGCAGAGCTGCTCGACCGTGGCTTTCGGCTCATCGAGCAAGCGTACGCAAGCGGTGGCGACTTCACGCAGGTTGTGCGGCGGCACGTCGGTGGCCATGCCCACGGCGATACCGGTGGTGCCGTTGAGGAGGATATTCGGCAAACGTGCAGGTAATACCAGCGGTTCGTCGAGCGTGCCGTCGAAGTTTGGCCCCCAATCCGCCGTGCCCTGGCCCAGCTCGCTGAGCAGCACTTCGGAGTAACGCGACAAGCGCGCTTCGGTGTAACGCATGGCCGCGAAGGACTTGGGATCGTCGGGCGCACCCCAGTTGCCCTGGCCGTCGACCAGCGTGTAGCGATAGCTGAACGGCTGGGCCATCAGGACCATGGCTTCGTAGCAGGCCGAGTCACCGTGCGGGTGGAATTTACCGAGCACGTCACCGACGGTACGCGCCGATTTCTTGTGCTTGGAATCGGCGTCCAGCCCCAGCTCGCTCATCGCATAAATGATGCGACGCTGTACCGGTTTCAGACCGTCGCCGATATGCGGCAGTGCACGGTCCATGATCACGTACATGGAGTAGTTGAGGTAGGCACTTTCGGTGAAGTCAGCCAGCGACCGGCGTTCTACACCGTCCAGGCTGAGATCAAGGGGATTGCTCATGCAGGCCTCATCGGTTCGTTGTCTGGCGCAGCAGCATGGTGCCACCGCGCTGAGTAAATTCAAGTTTGTTCAGGGCGCTCATGCCGAGCAGCACCTGATCGCCATGCAGCCCCGGCGCCACCAGTGCGCGGACATCCCGCAGCACGATGTCGCCCAGTTGCAGGCGGTCAATTTTTGTACGATAGCCCTGGCTCAGGCCATTGGCCGTGCTCAGGGTCACACCGAAACCTTCTTCCAGCTTCAAGCGCTTGGCCAGATCCGCCGGGATCGCTACGTCAGTCGCGCCGGTATCGAGCATGAACTCCACCGGTTCACCGTTGATCTGACCGCTGGCGACAAAATGCCCTTGGGCGTTGCCGGCCAGTTTCACTTCGATAAAACCTTCGCCCTGCTCCGAACTGACGACCACGTTCGGGTTCTGCTGGCGTTGTTCCCACTGGCCGAAAAACCGTGTAGCCAGAAACAGCGCCGCGCACCAGGCCAGGATCATGAAAACCCGACCGGCGCGTTTGCCCGGCGGTTGCTGACTCACGGTTTGGCGCTCCAGCCACCCTCAGGCGCGGCAAAGCGCCAGATGAACGGGCGAACCTCGCCATCGACGCGAGCCCCTGTGTTGTTGTCTACGCCTATCCAGACGCCCGTGGCGTCCACTACCAGTGCTTCTTCCAGCCCGTAGTCCTGTGGATAACGCCGGTCATCCTGCAGCAACTCGGCGGCATACGACCAGCAACGCTCGACCTTGGCCGTTGTTGCATCGCGCCGGCATATTTCATAGGCATTGCGTTCGAGGGTGAACAGCTTGCCGTTGAACAATGACAGGTCGGCGAAGTCCAGCGACACCGGTCTTGCGTGGTGAAACTGCGGCGGCTGCGCTCGCTTGCCACCCTCGCTCAGCAGCACACAGTTGCCGTCACAGTCCCATTGCGTGGCCCCACGCTTGATCAACAGCAGGCCGCGGCGATCACGCTCGGCGGCCAGCCATAGCTGGTCGCCTTGCGGGTTGACCGCCAGGCCTTCGAACAGTGCATTGAAGCGCAACAACATGCCCCCCGCCCGCGCCTCGCGGACCAGCCTGGGCGCAATGTTCAACCAGGACGCAGGCCCGGTTGGCGGCACCTGCAACACGGCCGCATGGGATTCGCTGACGATGTATCGATTACCGGCGTTGTCGCAGGTGATGCCTTCGAAGTCCAGGTCGCCGCCGCGCACGAATGATGCCGCCCAACTGCGCGAGCTCAAGCTCCAGGGCAAACCGCTGGCCGGTACCACGGGCACATCGACGTGCACGGCTTCGGCCTGCCAGGGATCCTGCCGGGTATCGAGACGGTAGATTTGATCATCATCGCGATCAGACACCGTCCACAACTCGTTACCGCAAAGCGCCAGCCCCGACAGGTTGCCGCCGCGCATGCCGTCGACCGGGTGTTCGGCCAGCAGGCGCAACTCTTGTAGCGGCTCGGCCGATACCGTCATCGCACTCAGCAGCAACGCACACGCCAAGGCCCAGCGAGACCGCATCAGGCCAGCACCTCGGCGAGGTTGCCTTTGGATTCGAGCCAGGTCTTGCGGTCACCGGCGCGTTTCTTCGCCAGCAGCATGTCCATCATTTCCGAGGTTTCGGCGAAGTCTTCGCCCAGCGTCAGTTGCACCAGACGCCGAGTGTTCGGGTCCATGGTGGTTTCACGCAACTGCGGCGGGTTCATTTCACCCAGACCCTTGAATCGGGTGACCTGCGGTTTGCCGCGTTTCTTTTCGGCCACCAGACGGTCGAGAATCCCGTCGCGCTCGGCTTCGTCGAGGGCGTAGTAGATCTCTTTGCCAAGGTCGATACGGTACAGCGGCGGCATGGCGACGTAGACGTGACCGGCATCCACCAACGGGCGGAAATGCTGGACGAACAAGGCGCAGAGCAGGGTCGCGATGTGCAGCCCGTCGGAGTCGGCGTCGGCGAGGATGCAAATCTTGCCGTAACGCAGCTGGCTCATGTCGGCTGCGCCCGGATCGACACCGATAGCCACGGCGATGTTGTGTACTTCCTGACTGGCGAGCACTTCGCTGCCGTCGACTTCCCAGGTGTTGAGGATCTTGCCGCGCAACGGCAGGATCGCCTGAAACTCTTTGTCCCGCGCTTGCTTGGCGGAACCGCCAGCGGAGTCACCTTCGACCAGGAACAGCTCGGAACGCATCGGGTCCTGCCCGGCGCAGTCAGCCAGTTTGCCCGGCAGTGCCGGCCCTTGGGTGACGCGTTTGCGTTCGACCTTTTTGCTCGCCTTGAGACGACGGCCGGCGTTGTTGATCGCCAGTTCGGCCAGCGCCAAGCCGGTTTCCGGATTGGCGTTGAGCCACAGGCTGAAGGCGTCCTTGACCACACCGGAGACGAACGCCGCCGCTTCACGCGACGACAAGCGCTCTTTGGTCTGGCCGGAGAATTGCGGCTCCTGCATCTTCATCGAAAGGACGAAAGCAATGCGCTCCCATACGTCTTCCGGCGCCAGCTTGACGCCGCGCGGCAGCAGGCTGCGGAATTCGCAGAACTCGCGCATCGCATCGAGCAGGCCCTGACGCAGACCGTTGACGTGAGTACCGCCCTGCGCCGTCGGGATCAGGTTGACGTAGCTTTCCTGCACCGCGTCGCCACCTTCCGGCAGCCACAGCAGTGCCCAGTCGACCGCTTCTTTATTACCGGCGAAGGCGCCGCAGAACGGTTCGTTCGGCAGACGCTCGAATTCGCTGACCGCATCGACCAGATAGGAACGCAGGCCATCTTCGTAATGCCATTCGATTTTCTCGCCGGTGCCTTTGTCTTCAAAACTGACCAAAAGGCCCGGGCACAGAACAGCCTTGGCCTTGAGCACGTGCTTGAGGCGGCTGATGGAGAATTTCGGTGAATCGAAATATTTAGGGTCCGGCGCAAAGTAAACGCTGGTGCCGGTGTTGCGCTTGCCGACAGTGCCGACGATTTCCAGCTCGGTGGCTTTGTAGCCATCAGCGAAAGTCATCTGGTATTCGTTGCCGTCACGCTTGACGCGCACCCGGACTTCGGTCGACAAGGCGTTGACCACCGAAATACCTACCCCGTGCAGACCGCCGGAGAACTGGTAGTTCTTGTTGGAAAACTTGCCGCCCGCATGGAGTTTGGTGAGGATCAGTTCAACGCCTGACACACCCTCTTCCGGGTGAATGTCGACCGGCATGCCACGGCCGTCGTCGCTGACTTCCAGCGAGTGGTCGGCGTGCAGGATGACCTGCACCGATTTGGCGTGGCCGGCCAGGGCTTCGTCGACGCTGTTGTCGATGACTTCCTGGGCGAGGTGGTTCGGCCGACTGGTGTCAGTGTACATGCCGGGGCGTTTGCGCACCGGGTCGAGGCCCGAGAGGACTTCGATGGCGTCGGCGTTATAAGAGCTAGCGCTGGGAGTGGCCATAGGGTCTCGTCGTCCTTTGAAAAAGTCGTTCTGTAGAAATAGGGACCGGCTTCACAGTGTTGTGAAATCAATCGCTTGATACAAATCTGCGCCAATGCCGGCAAAACTCAACATGGCCGGCAGGAGCGCGGCAAAGCCCTGAAAGCCGTGGTCGCCGCCGGCCTGGATGCGCAAGGCACAGGCCCGGTAGTGGTGCTGGGCGTGGCGATAGTCCAGGGTTTCATCACCGGTCTGCAACCACACCTGATAACGCTGGGAGTCCTGCGGTGCCGGCACTTCCAGCTCGGCCAGGGCCGTTACATGGTCGTGGGTCAGTTCCCAGGCCTCATCGGTGTACAGGTTTTTCTGCGTCCCCAGGTGCCCGTCGAACATCCGGTGCGGGCTTACGGCCGGGTTGACCAGCAGGGCCTTCAGGCCATGGCGCTCGGCCAGGTGAGTCGCATAGTAGCCGCCGAGTGAGCTGCCGACCAGCAGCGGGCTGCCCAGCTCGGCAATCGCTTGCTCCAACTGACCGATGGCTTCGCGCGGATGGTGATGCAGGGCCGGAACCCGCAGTTGCTCGCTCAAACCCAGCCGTTCCATCACCTCGACCAGCTGGCAGGCCTTTTTCGAGGCCGGCGCGCTGTTGAAACCGTGGATATAGAGGATCGAACCGGACATTTGAGCTCCCTGTTCGTCAGGTAAAGAAGGCGGAGTTTACAGGGTGTCGGGGGAAGCGGGGATATCCGTGGAATTTGGAGCGTCTGTGCCCGCGAAGGCCATCACGCGGTCCTCAGGAATGACTAATAACCGTCAGAGTCGTAATCAACCTGGAATTCGAACCCCGTAACCCGCTCAACGCCCGTCTCGATCCGCCCATCCGGCAGCAACCGCAACCATCGATACCCCGGCGCCTGATCCCCCACCTTGAAATCATCGCTCCCCGGTTCAAACTGGATGCAGGTCGAAGGCGACGCGATCAACCGAACACCGTTGCGCTCACGGTCAATTTCCTGATGCACATGCCCCCAGAGCACCGCCCGCACTTGGGGAAAGCGATCCAGCACGGCAAACAGCGCCTCTGGATTGCGCAAGCCGATCGGCTCCATCCAGGCACACCCGATCGGCACCGGATGATGATGGAAGCACACCAGGTGATGGCGCTCTGGCGCTTCGCTCAGCGAACACGCAAGCAATTGCAGCTGTTCATCCTGCAAATAACCCGGCACCGAGCCCGGCACCGCCGAATCCAGCAGCGTCACTCGCCAGTTGCCGATATCCACCACCGGCTCCAGCAAAGCGCTTTGAACCGCCGCCTCGGCCATGATCTGCGGCTCATCGTGGTTACCGGGAATCCAGCGCGCCGGGGCGTCGAGCTGGCGGGTCAGGTCGCGAAACCGCTGGTAAGACTCCAGTGTTCCGTCCTGGGACAAATCTCCACTGGCAATCACCAGGTCAATCCGGGGCTGCTGCAGGCGCACCAGCTCGATGACTTTCACGAGGCTGTCCCGGGTATTCATGCCCAGCAACGTGCCATCCGCGGCGGCGAACAAGTGGCTGTCAGACAGCTGCACCAGCAACGCCGATTCGGCGGTGGTCAACGTGGATACGCTCGGCAAGGCGTTCTCCCAAGGCAAAAGCACGGAATCGATCAAGTGGCGCAATTATGCTGGGGGATCACTGAAAGAGGAAACCGCCGAACCGGACGCAGTTCACAACTAGCGAACGACTTCGTACTCATGCCCCAACGCCAGGCAATGGCTCAACCACTCCCCCAGGAACAGATTGAGCTGAGCCTTTTCATCGGGCTGATGCATCGCGGCGTTCGGGTAAGGATAGATGCCGCGAAAGCGTCGCGCATGTTCGGCACTGACCACTTCGGCCATGCGCGCATCGTGATAGACCTGCACTTCCAGTTGCGGCACCGGCAGCCACGGCAGGCTGTGTTCCTGACGCACTTGCAAGGTCGTGGTGTACGGGCAGGCCTGCAGCACTTCGAGGGCCAGCACGCCGAGCATCTGCTCGCCCTGGGTCACGGCAATGCGCCGTGCCTCGGGTTCGTTGCGCATGTCCGGCAACAGTCGCATCAGGCGCGCGTAGTTGGCCTCGCAGGCGGCTTGCAGCCCCACGAGGTCTACTCGATAACGATCGCGCAGCTTGTTTACAACCATAACCCCCTCACTTCGGCGCGGTTCAGCGCCAGCCATTGCAACGCGATGATGCTCGCCGCGTTGGCAATGCGTCCGTCGCGTACGGCTTGCAAGGCATCTTCGAATGCCCAGACCGTGACGCGGATATCTTCTGCCTCTTCCTCCAGCCCATGCAGGCCGCCTACACCGTCGGTGCTGCAACGCCCCAGATATAAATGCACAAACTCGTTGCTGCCGCCCGGCGACGGGAAATATTTGGTCATCGGCCACAGGGCCTTGATGTCCAGCCCAGCTTCCTCCTGCGCCTCGCGGTGAGCAACTTCTTCCGGTTGTTCATCCTTGTCGATCAGACCGGCGACCAGTTCGACCAGCCACGGGTTGTCGATCTTGCCCATGGCGCCAACGCGAAACTGCTCGATCAGCACCACTTCGTCGCGCTGCGGATCGTAGGGCAGCATGCACACGGCATCGTGACGGACAAAGACTTCACGGTTGATCTCGCGGCTCATGCCTCCGGCGAACAGTTCATGGCGCAGGTGCACACGATCAAGCTTGTAAAAGCCCTCGTAGCAGCGTTCGCGTCGCACGACGTCGACGGTGGTCGGAATGGCGTTGGCAAAATCAGTCATGACAATCCTCGTAGTTGCTCCGAGGCTCCAGCCTCGACTTCGCGCCATCCTAACGCGCCCGCACCGTTTGATGCAGCCCCTTTACCGTCAGCGGGATGGACGGTGAAGGCGAAACCCACTCTAATTAGCTTAGTGGCGAACTGACTGCTTCTGCGAGAGTCGAAGCGGATATCTTTTTGCCTTCCCCTGTTTCAGAAAGGACGCCCATGTCGCTTTTCAAAATTGCCTCCGTGGCCGCCATTGCCCTGACCCTGGGCGCGTGCGCGAGCCTGTTCCAGCCCAACTACCGCTCGCCGCTGGAGACCACGCGAGATGCGTCGGAACAGCTCAAGCCTGGCTGTTCCAACCCTGATTGCCCACTGGTGAACATCGATACGCTGCGCTTCCCGGCGGAACCTGCGCTGGACGGCATCATTGAAAAACGCCTGCTGCAAATGACCCGTACCGAGGCGAATGCCCCGATAGCGCCAACGCTGGCGGCTTATCGCGAGCAGTTTCTGGCGAGCGCCGGCCCACGCAACAGCAGTTACCTGCAAGCGAAAGTACGCGAGCAGCATGACGGCTTGGTGATCATCGAGTTGTCGAGCTACCTCGACACCGGCGGCGCCCATGGCACCCCGGGTCGTGGTTTCATCAACTATTCGCGCCAGCAGCACAAGGTGCTGAACCTGTCCGACATGCTGGTGCCGGGCCAGGAAGACGCATTCTGGAAGGCGGCGCAAGTGGCGCACAACAGCTGGTTGATCAGCACCAAGCTCGATCAGGAAGCGGAGTTCGTGTCGAGCTGGCCGTTCAAGAAAACCCCGAACGTGGCGCTGACCTACGGCGGCGTGATCCTCAAATACGACGTGAGCACCATCGCGCCTTACGCGCTGGGCCACGTCGAACTGAAGATCCCTTACCCACGCCTGAACGGCATTCTCAAGCCCGAGCTGTTTCCCGGCCGTAACTGAAGGCCCGGCCCAGCACTAGCTGCAACAGCCCTGCCAGCACCAGCGCCGGCAGGGTCGCGCCGACATCAGGATACAAATTGGCCAGCAAGTGATAGGTGCTGACGCCACCCAGCCAGGCCAGCAGCGCCGGCCAGCGCAAGGCGGCCGATGCAACCTGGCCACTGCGTTTGCGCAGGATGAAGTGATCCACCAGCACCACGCCGAACAGCGGCGCAAACACCGAGCCGATCAGCAGCAGGAAATTCTGGTACTGCGCCAACGGCGCCAGCAAGGCGATCAGCGTGCAGACCAGGCCGATGGCCAACGCCAGGTGCTCGACTTTGAAGCGCAACAGAATCCCGCTGGACACTGCCGCCGAGTGAATGTCGGCAAAGGCGTTCTCTGACTCGTCCAGCAGGATCAGCAGCAGCGGAATCCCCAGGCCGGCGCCAGCCAGTGCCAACAGCAAGGCATTGACTTCACCACTCGGGGCGAACGCCAGGGTGTAGGCCACGCCAAGGCTCATCAGCCAGAAGTTACCGATAAAAAAGCCCAGCGCGGTTCCGCCGAAGACGTTTTTCGCACGCGTGCCGAATCGCGAGTAGTCGGCAATCAGCGGCAGACCAGGACAATGGCATCGCAATGGCGATGTCGAAGCCCACGGCGAACGGCATCGAACCGTCGCCCGCCTGCGCCCACAGTGCGGCCAGGTCGGCTTTGACGAACAGGTTCCAGGTCAGCCAGATGCACGCGGCCAGCAACAGCCAGATACCCCACTTGCGCAGGATCTGGCGCACGAACGTCAGTGGGCCGCTGACCGCCAGCAAAGTCGCCAGGCCACCGAAGAACAGGGTCCATAACAGTGGGCTCGACAGCAGACTGCCTTCGCTGAATGCGCGGGTGCCGAGCAGGCTGGCGGCGTCGCGCATGACGATGATTTCGAACGAGCCCCAACCGATCAGTTGCAGCAGGTTCAGCAGCGCCGGCAGGCTCGCGCCTTTGCTGCCGAGGCTGAGTTTGAGTGCGGCCATGGAGGACAGGCCGGTGTCGCTGCCGATCACGCCAACAGCGGCCAGCAGCAAAACGCCGACCAGTGTGCCGAGGAAAATCGCCAGCAACGAACCCGACAGGCCCAGACCCGGCGCGAGCAATGCGCCGGTCTGCAAGACCATCAGGCCGATGCCAAGGGAGAACCACAGGGAAAACAGGTCACGACCGCCGAATACACGCTTGTCGGCGGGCACGGCGAGGTCGGGGGAATAGGTGCTGGGTTGAATGCTCAAGGGTGTCATCTCAGAGGGACATTTGTTGTTGTGTTGACCGCATTCGCGAGCAGGCTCGCTCCCACAGGAGAATGCATTCCAATGTGGGAGCGAGCCTGCTCGCGAAGGAGCCCTTGCAGGCCCCACCTTCTCAGGTCAGATCAAACCTTTTTGTACAGCTGACTGCCTTCCTTCTTGAACCGCTCGGCCTGTTCCGCCAGGCCTTGGGCGACATCCACGTCGACCGCTTCGATCCGTTGGTTGGCCGCGTATTCGCGGACTTCCTGAGTGATCTTCATCGAGCAGAATTTCGGCCCGCACATCGAACAGAAGTGCGCGACCTTCGCCGAATCCTTCGGCAGGGTTTCATCGTGATAGGAACGGGCGGTGTCCGGATCGAGACCGAGGTTGAACTGGTCTTCCCAACGGAATTCGAAACGCGCCTTGCTCAACGCGTTGTCGCGAATCTGCGCGCCCGGATGTCCCTTCGCAAGGTCGGCGGCATGCGCGGCGATCTTGTAAGTGATGATCCCGGTTTTCACGTCATCCTTGTTCGGCAGACCCAAGTGCTCCTTCGGCGTCACGTAGCAAAGCATGGCGCAACCGAACCAGCCGATCATTGCCGCACCAATACCGGAAGTGATGTGGTCGTAGCCCGGCGCGATGTCGGTGGTCAGCGGGCCGAGGGTGTAGAACGGCGCCTCATCGCAGCACTCGAGCTGCTTGTCCATGTTCTCTTTGATCAACTGCATCGGCACGTGACCCGGGCCTTCGATCATGCACTGCACGTCATGTTTCCAGGCGATCTTGGTCAGCTCGCCGAGGGTCTCCAGTTCGCCAAATTGCGCTTCATCGTTGGCGTCGGCAATCGAGCCAGGACGCAGGCCGTCGCCCAGCGAGAAGCTGACGTCGTAGGCCTTCATGATTTCGCAGATTTCGTCGAAGTAGGTGTAGAGGAAGTTCTCTTTGTGGTGCGCCAGGCACCACTTGGCCATGATCGAACCGCCACGGGAAACGATGCCTGTCACACGCTTGGCGGTCAGCGGCACGTAGCGCAGCAACACGCCAGCATGGATGGTGAAGTAGTCGACGCCCTGCTCGGCCTGCTCGATCAGCGTGTCGCGGAACAGCTCCCAGGTCAGGTCTTCAGCGACGCCGTTGACCTTCTCCAGCGCTTGATAGATCGGCACGGTACCGATCGGCACTGGCGAGTTACGGATGATCCACTCACGGGTTTCATGGATGTGTTTACCGGTGGACAAGTCCATCACGGTGTCCGAACCCCAACGAATGCCCCAGGTCAGTTTCGCCACTTCTTCTTCGATCGAAGAACCCAGAGCGCTGTTGCCGATGTTGCCGTTGATCTTCACCAGGAAGTTACGGCCGATGATCATCGGTTCCAGTTCGACGTGGTTGATGTTGGCCGGAATGATCGCACGGCCACGGGCGATTTCTTCGCGGACGAACTCGGCGGTGATTTCTTTCGGGATGCTCGCACCGAAGCTGTGACCGGCGTGTTGCTGGTTAAACAGACCGGCAGCGCGGGCCACTTCCAGCTTCATGTTCTCGCGGATGGCGACGTATTCCATCTCGGCGGTGATGATGCCTTGGCGCGCGTAGTGCATCTGGCTGACGTTGGCCCCGGCCTTGGCGCGGCGCGGGTTGTTGACGTGAGCGAAGCGCAGCTTGGTCAGCTCGGCATCGGCCAGACGTTCCTGGCCGAAATTGGAGCTCAGGCCGCTCAGGCGCTCGGTGTCGCCACGGGCTTCGATCCACGGCGAACGCACATCGCCCAGGCCTTTGCGCACATCGATGACCACGTTCGGATCAGTGTACGGGCCCGAGGTGTCGTAGACGGTGACTGGCGCGTTGATTTCGCCGCCGAAGTCGGTCGGGGTCACGTCGAGGGAGATTTCGCGCATCGGCACGCGGATGTCCGGGCGAGAGCCCTGAACGTAGACTTTTTGCGAACGTGTGAACGGCTTGACCGATTGCTCGTCGACCTTGGCCGAGTCACTCAGGTTGATCGCGTTTTTTGATTTTGTAGTGGTCATCACGGGCTCTCCAGACAGCATCCAGGCAGTGGATTGTCGGAGCAGAACCTGAAAGGCACGGACGCACCAGGACTGGTGCTGTGCATCGTCGTCGAGCGTTCGATTGTCGAACAATTTCCCGGACGAAGCACAAGAGGACTCGCCGGGTGACGAGAAATCTTGTTCCCTACGCAGGCGCTAACCTGATCAGGTTCAACGGGATCCGAAATTATTCGATCTCAGCCTCATAGCAAGGCACCCCGACAAGAACCCGGCCAGTCTAGACACAACTGGCAAAGAACGCCAACACCGCGGCAAACACCATGATGAATGGCGCAATTGGCAGGACTTGCAGGATTGTTGCCGCTGCAATGCACAACTACACTCGCCTAGCCCCGCTGCGCCTTGACGCTGCGGGGGCCGCGCCGTAGCCTTGGCGCGCACATTATTTCCATAATATTCATGCTAGGGATCGCCTCATGCTGCGCAAACTTTCACTGGCTGTTGCCGTGTCTTGTGCGTCCAACGCAATGGCCTGGGCAGCAGAAGCGCCCTTGTCGACCAAAACCGATCTGGTCAGCGTCTATCAGGAAGCGGTCGACAACAACGCCGATCTGGCCGCCGCCCGCGCCCAGTACGGCGCACAGAAAGAAGTGGTGCCGCAGGCCCGCGCAGGGCTGCTGCCGAACCTGTCAGGCGGTGCCGAAACAGCCAACGTGCGTACCTCGATCGATCAGCCATCGGCCATCGCCAATCGCAGCGCTCACTCGTATCAGGCGACCCTCGCTCAACCGTTGTTCCGCGCCGATCGCTGGTTCCAGTACCAGGCCGCCAAGGACGTCAACGAGCAAGCCGCGCTGCAACTCTCGGCGACGGAACAGAACCTGATCCTGCAATCGGCCGAGAACTATTTCAACGTCCTGCGCAGCCAAGACAACCTGGCCTCGACCAAGGCTGAAGAAGCCGCGTTCAAGCGCCAGCTCGACCAGTCCAACGAGCGCTTCGATGTCGGCCTGTCGGACAAGACCGACGTCCTGCAATCGCAAGCCAGTTACGACACCGCACGGGCCAACCGCATCGTCGCTCAGCGTCAGGTCGACGACGCCTTCGAAGCGCTGATCACCCTGACCAACCGTCAGTACAACTCGATTCAGGGCATCGTCCACACCCTGCCGATCCTGCCGCCGGCGCCGAACGACGCCAAGGCCTGGGTCGATACCGCGGCGAAACAGAACCTGAATCTGCTCGCCAGCAACTTTGCCGTCAGCTCGGCCGAAGAAACCTTGAAACAGCGCAAGGCCGGCCACCTGCCGACCCTGGATGCCGTAGCGAAATACGAAAAAGGCGACAACGATGCTCTCGGTTTCGCCAACCCGAACGCCTTCGGCGCGCCGTACGGTGGCAACGTCGAGCAAACCACGCTGGCCCTGCAGCTGAACATCCCGATCTACAGCGGCGGGCTGACCAGTTCGCAGGTGCGCCAGTCGTATGCGCAACTGGATCAGAGCGAGCAACAGCGTGAGTCCCTGCGCCGGCAAGTGGTGGAAAACACCCGCAACCTGCACCGGGCGGTGAACACCGACGTCGAGCAGGTACAGGCACGCAAGCAATCGATCATCTCCAACCAGAGCGCGGTGGAAGCCACGGAAATCGGTTATCAGGTGGGTACGCGCAACATCGTTGATGTGCTCGACGCGCAGCGTCAGCTGTACACCTCGGTGCGCAACTACAACAACACGCGTTATGACTACATCCTCGACAACCTGCGTTTGAAGCAGGCGGCGGGGACGTTGAATCCTGGGGATCTGGAAGATCTGCGGCGTTATCTGAAGGCCGACTACAACCCGGACAAGGACTTCCTGCCACCGGATCTGGCCAAGGCTGCGGCTGAGCAATTGAAAGCTCGACCGTAGACGCAAAATCGTCTGAACACGGCCCGAGCCTGCGGCAGCTCCTACATGGAAATGCATTCCAAAGTAGACGCTGCCGCGCAGGCTCGGGCCGCGTTCGGACGATCTTTGATTCCAGGCGACGCAGTCTAACGATCGATCAACCGCCCCAACCCATCCAGCAAGCGTTGCAACGCGCCCTGGTTGGCGCGCATCACGCTCAATCCGGCCTGGGCCATGCGCTGCGCGTCCCGGGGCAATTCGAACAAACGTTGCACCTCTACCGCCAACCCTTCGGCATCTTCCACCTCCTGCAGCGCGCCGGCATTGCGCAGTTGCGCGGCTATTTCGAGGAAGTTGAACAGGTGCGGGCCGCTCAGTACCGGCTTGGCCAGTGCTGCCGGCTCCAGCAGGTTGTGCCCGCCGTTCGGTACAAGGCTGCCACCGACGAATGCGGTATCCGCCAGGGCGTAAAGGAACAGCAATTCGCCCATGGTGTCGCCCAGCAGTACTGAAGTACCGGCGCTGACCGTCTCGCCGGTGGAGCGTCGAACCGTGGCGAAGTCCTGCCGGGTGCACAGCTCGAACACCGAATTGAACCGCTCCGGATGGCGCGGTACCAGGATCAGCAGCGCATCGGGATGATTGGCGAGCAACTGACGATGCGCCGCCAGCACCACCTCGTCCTCACCTTCATGGGTGCTGGCGGCAATCCACACCGGACGCTCCCGTGCTTGCCATTGGCCGCGTAACTCGGTGGCACGCTGCAGCAGCTGCGGGTCGATGGTCAGATCGAATTTGATCGAGCCGGTGACTTCGACGGTTTCCGGGCGCGCACCCAGGTCGCGAAAGCGTGAGGCCTCGACCTCGGTCTGCACCGCAAACAGGCTCATTTCGGCGAGCATCGGCCGGGTCAGTTTGGGCAAACGGCCGTAACCCCTGGCCGAGCGCTCGGACAGTCGGGCATTGGCCAGCGCCACGGGAATACCCCGTTTTGCACACTGGTGGATATGGTTGGGCCATAGCTCGGTTTCCATGATCACGGCCAGTTTCGGCCGCACGCGATCCAGGAATCGCTTTGCCGCACAGGGCAGGTCATAGGGCAGGTAGCAGTGTTGAATTCGCGGTTCATTGGCGAACAGGGCCCGAATGCGCTCGGATCCGGTCGGGGTCATGCAGGTCACGGTGATCGGCAACTGAGGATAACGTTGCAACAGAGCGCGGATCATTGGCGCCGCCGCGATGCTCTCGCCAACTGACACCGCGTGTACCCAGATTCCGCCGGGCTGCAACACCGGCAGGCCATAGGAAAATCGCTCGCCGATGCGTTTGGCATACGCCGGCGCCTTGCGCGCGCGCAGCCACAGCCGAATCGCCACCAATGGCAGCCCCAGATAAAACAGCGCGGTGTACAGAGTTCTATTCATGGCGGCGGAGTTTATCGGCTTTTGTCGCCGATCGCCCGCAAGTGCACGGCAAAACGTTCCGCCAGCCAGCGAGCGGCCGGGCCCAGTGGTTCGTCGCGACGCCACACCAGCTCCACGACGAGGGCCGGAGGCGTCCATTCGCTGACCAGCTCTACCATCTGCCCCTGATAAGCCGGGTACTGCACCACGTGCCGCGGCAACCAGGCCCAGCCGAGACCACGTACCAGCCATTCGGCCATTACGTAGAAACTGTCGGCCCGCCAGACCTGCGGACTGGCGGGTTCGCTACCGGGGTAGACACTGGATTGAGTGGACATGAGTAACTGGCGATGCTGCGCCAACTGCTGGCAATCAACTTCGTTTTTGCCTGCCAATGGGTGGCCGGTGCCACACACTGTAACCATTTCCACGCTGCCGAGCACCCGACGCTCCAGCGCTTCGGGGATTTCGTCGTGATAAAACAGCAGTCCGAGATCGGCACGACGCTCGACCAGTTTGCGCGCGACTTCACCTTGCGCGGCGCTGGTCAGTTGCACTTCGAGGCTGGGAAACTGCTCGCCCAGCTCACCAAAACTTTCCACCAGCGCCTGATAGGGCATCGCTTCATCCTGCGCCACTCGCAGTTGCGCTTCCTGCCCACGCATCATGGCCATCGCCCGGCCGTTGAGGCGCTCGCATTGGCGCAGCACTTCGCGCGCTTCTTCCAGCAGCGCCTCGCCGGCTTCAGTGAGGCTAGGCTGGCGGCCGCTGCTACGCTCAAACAGGCTGACGCCCAGATCATCTTCGAGCATGGCGATGGCACTGCTGATCGCCGACTGCGCCTTGCGTTGCTGGCGCGCCACGGCAGAAAACGAGCGTTGCTCGGCGACGTTGACGAATATGCGTAGCTGATCGAGATTCCATTGCATGCCCGTCGACCTATCTCCAATACAGATAGGTAATGACTTTACCGCATCTGAGGAATCACTAAAATGCCGCCCTGGAAAGTAACGTTTCACATTGAGGATTGAACATGAACGCCTACGTCTATCTGGCCATTGCCATCTGTGCCGAAGTGATAGCCACCGTGTCGATGAAAGCGGTCAAGGGCTTCAGCACTCCCCTGCCGCTGATTCTGGTTATCGTCGGCTACGCAATTGCATTCTGGATGCTGACGTTGGTGGTGCGCTCGGTGCCAGTCGGTGTCGCCTATGCGGTGTGGGCCGGCATGGGTATCGTGATGGTCAGCGTGGCCGCGCTGTTCATTTATGGGCAGAAACTCGATGTGCCGGCGATGCTGGGGATGGCGCTGATTGTGCTGGGGGTGGTGGTTATCCAGTTGTTCTCCAAAACTGCAGGCCACTAACGCCCGCAATGCTGTCTAGTCTGGGAGTGAGCCTGCTCGCGATAGCGGTGCGCCAATCGAAGCATCGGTTGCCAGGTAAACCGCTATCGCGAGCAGGTTCACTCCACACGGGTCTGTCGGCCGCTGCAATGTTTGAGTCTGTATACTGCGCCCTCGTCTTGAACACTGAGGTCGTTGCATGCCATCCGTTATTTCCACCGACGTTCTGATTGTCGGCGCTGGTGTCGCCGGCCTCTGGCTGAACGCGCGTCTGCGCCGTCAGGGTTTTTCGACCGTGCTGGTGGAAAGCGCCAGCCTCGGCGGCGGGCAGAGTGTGAAGTCCCAGGGCATCATCCACGGTGGCGCCAAGTACGCGCTGCACGGTGCGCTGACCGGCGCCTCGGAAGCCATCGCCGACATGCCGCGACGCTGGCGTGAAGCATTGGCCGGCAACGGCGAATTGGACCTGAGCGGCGTACGCCTGCTGTCCGAAGCCCACTATCTCTGGTCCCCCGGCACCATCGCTGGCAACCTCACCAGCTTCTTCGCCAGCAAAGCCGTACGCGGCCGTGTCGATCAGGTCAAGGGCGAGCAGTTACCGCCGGCTCTGCAAGACAAGCGTTTCAAGGGCAAGGTCTATCGCCTGGCCGAGCTGGTGATCGATGTACCGAGCCTGATCCAGCGCCTGGCCGACCTCGCGGGCGACGGCCTGCTGGCCGGGCATGAGATCGAACCGTTTCTGGAAGCTGGCCTGCTGGTCGGCCTTAGAGTCGACGGGCGCGATATCCGGGCGCAGCGCATCGTTCTCAGCGCCGGGGCGGGTACCGCAGAGCTGCTCGAAGCACTGGGGTTGAGCCAGCCGGCCATGCAACGTCGACCGCTGCACATGATCATCGCCAAGGGCCCCGGCCTGAAGCCGTTGTACGCCCACTGCCTGGGTGGCGGGACCAAGCCGCGCATCACCGTCACCACGCACCCGGCGGCCGATGGCCAGTGGGTCTGGTACCTGGGTGGCGATATTGCCGAAGCCGAAGGCGTCGCCCGCGAGCCGGTCGAGCAGATTGCCACCGCGCAGAAAGAACTCGGCCAGCTCCTGCCCTGGATCGACCTCAGTAGCGCCCGATGGGCCACTTTGCGAGTGGATCGTGCCGAGCCACTGCAAACCGGGCTGACACGCCCCGACAACGCCTTTCTCGCCGAACAGGGTCGCTTGCTGGTCGGCTGGCCAACCAAACTGGCGCTCGCGCCGGACTTCGCTGACCGGGTGATCGCTTCTCTTGAGCGTGACGGCATCCAGCCGCAAGCCACTGAACCGTTGCCGGCGCTGCCGAAACCACCGATGGGCGTTCCAGCCTGGGAGCAACTGTTGCCATGAGCCAACCAACCCTGCACGAACTGCACCGCCCGCTGGGCAGCACCGGCCTGATGGTTTCGCCACTTGGCCTGGGCACCGTGAAACTGGGCCGCGACCAGGGCGTCAAGTACCCGAACGGTTTCCAGATCCCGGGCGATGATGAAGCGCGCATGTTGCTCAAGCTCGCACGGGACATGGGGATCAACCTGATCGACACCGCCCCGGCCTATGGCCACAGCGAAGAACGCCTCGGCCCGTTGCTGCGTGACCAGCGCCAGGACTGGGTGATCGTCAGCAAGGTGGGCGAAGAGTTTGCCAATGGCCAGTCCAGTCACGACTTCAGTGCGACTCACACGCGGATGTCCGTCGAGCGCAGCCTGCAACGTCTTGAAACCGATTTTATCGATCTGGTACTGGTGCATTCCGACGGCAACGACGTGGCGATTCTCGAGCACGAAGAGGTTTACGCGACACTCGCGGCGCTCAAGGCCGAGGGCAAGATTCGCGGCTTCGGCTTCTCCGGCAAAACCGTCGAAGGTGGCCTGAAAGCTTTGGAGCAAGGGGACTGCGCGATGGTCACCTACAATCTGAACGAACAAAACGAGAAAGCTGTCATTGACTATGCTGCTGCCCACGGCAAAGCCATTCTGGTGAAAAAAGCCTTGGCCAGCGGCCATGTTTGCCTGAGCCCCGGCGTAGATCCGGTGCGCGCCAGCTTCGAGTTGTTGTTTGAACATCCGGGCGTTGCCAGTGCTATTGTCGGCACGATCAATCCGCTGCACCTCGCCCACAATGTCGCGACCGTTGCCCAGGTCCTTCGTAGAAACTGACGCCGCCGACGCGGCCTTAAGCAGGAGCCGACATGCCGCGTACGCTCATAAGAAAGAACCCCAGCAACTTCAAGACCCTGCCGTTATTCGTCGAAGCGACTCCCGAAGGCCTGAGTTACCAGAGCGTCGGAATGCCGCTCAATTTCTCGCAAACCCTGCAGCGTCGCCGCCCCGTGGCCGTGGCCGATGCAGAGCGCTTCGCCGTGGAGCTGGCCAACCTCGGGGTTTCGGTGCGCCTTACATTGCACTGGCAGAACCGCGATTACTGGGTCTTGGTGCGCCAGCGCCGACAGGATCGCGGCGACGTGGTGCTCAAGCTGATCTCCGGTTATGTGCCGGCCCACGAGCTCAACCTGCCGCTGCACACGGCCATTCAGGAAATCGCCGAAGAATGCCTGCTGGAAACGCCCGAAGGCTGGCTTGGCGGACGCTTCAATGACACCTGGCTGCCTGCGCCCTACTCGTCCGCCCTGCATTATCGGGAAGCCTTGCCGTTTCGATTGACGCCCCTGTCGGGATCGGCTCGACCGGTGCGCTGCGCGAACATGCAACTGATCGAACGTCCACGCGCTTACGTGCACCTGCCCACAGCCTCGTTGCAACTGATCTACGACTTACGCCTCGACGTCCCCAAGGAAGCCAAGTCGCTCAGCCTGTTCCATGTCGACGAACGCCTGGAAGGCGACCAACTGGTGGCCAGGCTCGATCGCAAACGGCCCGATCTGTACCTGATGCCCTTGCAGGACGGCCAGCCGATGGCTGAGCTCTACACCTTGAAGAAGGACCACCTGTATCCGGCGAGCACTCGCGGGTTGTACCTGGCAGAGAGTTTTGCCCTGCAGGAAGGCTGGCTGGTGCGCGATGAGCGGATCAAGTGGAAGGATTGGGTGAAGCAGCAGGGACTGAGCCCACCGGGGAAGGACTCGGGTTTAGCGAGGTTGCGGGGCAAGGCCAAGCAATTGCTCAAGAGAATCGTGCCACGCAAGAAGGTCAGTTCCTGAACCAAAAGATCGCAGCGTCTACAGGGCAGGAGCTGCCGCAGGCTGCGATCCTTTGACGTGCGATCAAAGAAATTTTCAAGGATCGCAGGCCAGCTCTTACGACTTGCGGATTTTCTCGACAATCGCCGTGGTCGAGCTGTTTTCCACCAGCCCCAGCACTTTCACCGTGCCGCCGTAGGCTGCCACGATGTCCGCACCCACCACCTGCTCAATGCCGTAATCGCCACCCTTGACCAGAACGTCGGGCTTGACTTCGCGCAGCAGGTTTTCCGGGGTCCCCTCCGAGAAACTGATAACCCAGTCCACAGCGCCCAGGCCGGCCAGGACGGCCATGCGCCGGTCAACACTGTTGATCGGACGCCCAGGACCTTTCAGTCGGCTCACTGACGCATCGTCGTTGACCGCAACGATCAGACGATCGCCTTGGGCCCGCGCCTGCTCCAGGTAAGTCACGTGACCGGCATGCAATATGTCGAAGCAGCCGTTGGTGAACACGATCTTCTCTTTATGCGCACGGGCATCGTCAACCGCCAGCAGCAGTTGCTCGAGCCCCAGCACACCGCGCTCGGAGCCTTCTTCGCGCTGAATGGCGCGCCGCAGTTCCGGTGCACTGATGGCAGCAGTACCCAGCTTGCCGACCACGATACCCGCGGCCAGGTTGGCCAGGGCCACTGCATGGGGCAATTCTTCACCGGCTGCGATCGCTGCTGCCAGGGTCGAAATCACCGTATCACCGGCCCCCGTGACGTCGAACACTTCACGCGCCCGTGCGGGAAGGTGCAGCGCGGGATGACCGGGGCGCAACAAGGTCATGCCGTGCTCACCGCGAGTCACCAGCAAGGCGCCGAGGTCGAGCTCCTGCATCAGGGTCGCGCCCTTGGTCACCAGTTCGTGCTCATCGCTGCATTTGCCGACGATGGTTTCGAACTCGCTGAGGTTCGGCGTGATCAGGCTTGCACCACGATAGATGGAGAAGTCCTTGCCCTTGGGATCGGCCAGCACCGGAATGCCTTTGGCGCGAGCCGCCTGAATCAGGGTTTGATGGTTCTTCAGTGCACCTTTGCCGTAATCCGACAACACCAGCACCTTGATGCCTTCGAGCAGGTCATCAACCTGCGAGGCCAGGGCCAGGGCATCGGTGGCGAACGGTTCTTCAAAGTCGATTCGCAGCAATTGCTGGTGTCGGCTCATGACCCGCAGTTTGACGATGGTCGGCTGATGCGCGATGCGCTGGAACAGAGCTCGCACGCCCGCGCCCTTGAGACTGTTGCTCAGGCTGTCGGCGGCTTCGTCATCGCCGGTCACACCGACCAGAGATGCCGGCGCACCCAGCGCAGCAATGTTCAAGGCAACGTTGGCAGCACCGCCCGGACGGTCTTCGATTTGCTCGACTTTTACGACCGGAACCGGCGCCTCAGGGGAAATCCGTGAGGTACCACCATGCCAGTAACGGTCGAGCATGACATCGCCGACCACCAAGACAGGGGCTTGATCGAATCGCGGCATGGACAACTTCATGGAGCAACCCACATACAAAATGAACAGGGGCGCGATATTAACACAGGGTTGGCGCAGGCTTGTGCGCAGGCTGCAACAGGATGAAACATCGTTCTTCGCCCCCGGGTCTGGATCAGGCGATGTCTTCGGCCGGAGCATCCAGGCCCATGGCATTGAGGCGTGCGTAGTAACCGTTCTGCGCCAGCAACTGGTCGTGCGTACCGCGCTCGACGATGCGGCCCTGATCCATGACCAGAATCAGATCGGCTTTCTCGATGGTCGACAGACGATGCGCGATCACCAGCGTGGTGCGCCCCTTCATGACTTGATCCAGAGCCGCCTGAATGTGCCGCTCGGACTCGGTGTCGAGTGCCGAGGTAGCCTCGTCGAGAATCAGCAAAGGCGAGTTCTTGAGCAAAGCCCGGGCAATCGCCAGCCGCTGACGCTGGCCGCCAGAGAGCAGCACGCCATTTTCGCCGACTTGCGTATCGAGGCCCTCAGGCAATTGCTCGATGAAGTCCATCGCGTACGCATCACGCGCCGCTTTTTCGATGTCTTCACGCGGCGCGCCGGCCAGGTCGCCATAAGCGATGTTGTTGGCCACGGTGTCGCTGAACAACGTGACGTGCTGGGTGACCTGTGCCACGTGCCGACGCAGGTTACGCAGGCGATAGTCTTCGATTTCGACATCATCGAGCAGGATCTCGCCGGTCTCGTGATGGTAGAAACGAGGGATCAGGCTGGCCAGGGTCGACTTGCCACTGCCGGAGCGACCCACCAGCGCGATCATCTGGCCGGGTGCCGCGGTGAAGCTGATGTTTTTCAACACTTCACGCTCGGTGCCTGGGTAGGTGAAGCTCAGATTGCGCACGTCCAGACGACCGGTCACCGAGTCGCGCTCGACGGTACCGGTATCGACTTCTGGCTCAACGTCCAGCTGTTCGAAAATACTTTCTGCACCGGCCACGCCTTTCTGGATGGTCGAGCTGACTTCGGACAATTGGCGGATCGGCTTCGGCAGCAGGCCGGCCAAGGTGATGTAGGCGACCATGTCGCCCGCCGAGGAATCGCCACGCAGGTACAGCACGAGGAACATCAGCACCGCCATGGCGCTGTAGATCACCAGTTGCAGCATTGGCGTGTAGATCGCGCCGGTGCGGGTCATGCGCAGCTGTTTGTCGGTGTTGCTCTGGCTGGCCTTGAGGAAGCGTTTCTGTTCGTAGACTTCGCCGCCGAAGCTGCGCACCACGCGATAGCCCTGGATGGTTTCCGACGCCACGTGAGTGACATCGCCCATGGCCAACTGGATCTTCTTGCTCTGCTTGCGGAATTTCTTGCTCGCGGTACCCACCATAAAGGCAATCACCGGCAGAATCGCCAGCATCACGATCGTCAACTGCCAGTTCATCCACAACAGATAGGCAAACAGGAACACCACGGTCAGGCCTTCACGAATCACGACCTTGATCGCGTCCGTGGCGGCGCCGGTGACCATGGTCACGTTGAAGGTGATGCGCGAAATCAGATGCCCCGAGTTATGGGTATCGAAGTAGCGGTTGGGCAGTACCAGCAGCTTGTTGAACAGCTCGACGCGCAGGTCATGCACCAGCCCCAGCGAAACCTTCGCCAGGTAGTAGTTACCCAGGAACGAGCCCAAGCCCTGCCACGCCGCGATCAGGATGATCAGCAGTGGCACCGCCATCAGCAACTGCAGGTCCTTGAGATAGGGAACATTGGGAAAGAGCACCGCTTCAGGGTTGCTCAGGCCGTCGACGAAATATTTGAGGATCCCCGCCAGCATCGGCTGGGTGGAAGCAAAGATCACGAAGCCCACGATACTCAGCAGGAAAAGGCCAACATAGGGTTTTACATACCCCAACAGCCGAAGATAGATTTTCAGGCTGGAGTCCTGTCCCGCTTTGGGCGGTGCGTCACTCATCGTAGAGCTCACTTGTTAGGAAGAACGCGAAATTTTATCACAGGCACCGGGGTTGGCCCGCGCCCATACCAAAACACTGGCCAACCCGATCGGTAGCCAGCTGATGAACCACTCAGCCCTGGGCGTGCCGGTCAGGCTGGCCGCATCAAATTGCATGGCCAGGGTGGAAAACAGCCAGATGCCGATAATGCCCTGGCCGTACAGCGACGTCCTGGCTTTCCAGGCCTCAAGCAGCACGCCAAACCAGACTGCACACCACAGCAGCAGGCCTGGCAGACCCAGCTCGATTGCCACATGGCTGAACAGATTATGGGCATGGTCGAAATACATGTCTGCGGCGAACACCTTGTAGTCGCCGCCCAGCCCGAGGCCGCGCCATGGATGCTCGGCGATCATGTTGAGGCTGGCAACCAGGATCTCCGGACGATAGGAGGCACCGCGGGCCAGCACCAGTGGTTCGAGCAACCAGAACGCCAGCAGCGCCACCGCCAGGGCACCGATGGCGACGACGCAGCTGCGCCGGTCCCGGCACCAGATGGGCATGGCGAGCAACGTGAAGAACAACGCCAGGGCCGCACCCCGGCTCTGGCTCATCACCACGAATGCGCCAAGCAAGCCCAAGGCCACGGCCCAGAGGGCCTGCATCCAGCGCTCGCTGGGCACCCAAAGCACGAGCCACACGGCCGCCAGCCCGATGACGTAGCCGCCAAGGATCGGGTGAGACAGTTCCCCCAGGCCTTCAAGACGTGCAACCCAGGCATTGCCATTAACACCGTAGAATTTTATGACGGCGGCCAGGGCTGTCAGCGCCAGGCCAAAACCGCCCCACTGCATGAGGCGAATCACGCGCTCCGGTCGACCATTGGCCAATATCGGAAAAAACAGCAGGAACACGACTATGTACAACAGGCGCTTGGCCTCGCGAGCGGGTTCCTCGACGTTGGTCCACGACAGGCTGATCAACGACCAGACGAGCAAACCCAGCAGCGGCAGGTAGATCCAGCGCTGTTCGTACAGCAGCTCTTTGAGTCGAACTGTAATGGGCGG
>NZ_JAEKEG010000090.1 GCF_016651255.1 Pseudomonas sp. TH10 | reverse complement strand
ATGACCACCATCCTGGTCGTCGACGACGAGTACTTGATCGCTGATATCCTCGGCTACGCGCTGGAGGATGAGGGGTTCATGGTGGTAAAGGCCAGCAATGGCCAAAAAGGACTTGAGGTGCTGGAGCGCGAGCGTCCTTCGCTGGTCATCACCGACTTCATGATGCCGGTGATGGACGGTCTCGAATTCGCCAAGGCGATTCGGGCACTGCCGGTGGCCAGTCAATTGCCGATCATCCTGATCAGCGGTGCCCAGGCCCACATCGGCATGCAGCGCTCGGACCTGTTCGATGCGGTGCTGGAAAAGCCGTTCAACATTGACCTGGTGATCGCCAAGGCGCGGGAGCTGCTGGCGTTGAGCTGACCGGCCTGGCAAACCTGCCATCACCGCCAGTCTGTTTGCCCCTTCTGGATCAATTGCGGCACTCCGACAACACCACCTTGCAGGTCCTGGGCGTGCCGCCTGATCGTCCGGCATAACGAATGCAGTTGTTCAGCGACTTCTGCCGGGCGATGCTCAGGGTAGCCCCCCACGCCAGGCCGCCTTCGCCGGCGGTGGGCAAGGCTTTGGCATAGCAACTGGAACCGACGTTCGAAGCCGTGTAGCGAGCTGTTGTGGTTCTGCCGGAACAACCAGCAGTCAGCGCCAGGTTAATGGCGAGCAGGGAGGGTATGACCCAGGTTGAGCAGGGATGCGCTGTTTTGGCGGTCATTCCCGTGTCCCCTGTAGCGACGTGATGGTGACCTGTTTAGCGTAGTCGGTTTATCAGGCTGTTCGCCGGGTTCCTGCCTCGGGTAGCTGACGAAGTCCGATTGCGCAGCAGTAGTCATGTCCGCCTGCGTTGAATGCCTTTAAATGCCTGGCAGCTAAAGTGAAAGGTTGATGAAGAATATTCATCAATGAGGTCAGGGTGAAACTACTCGATGAGTGACCAGGCGTATGCGGCCAATAACAGCCAGACCATCGCGATGGCCCCGGTCATAGCCCAGCGGCCTTTTAAGTCGATACGCTGCCCCGCCATGGCCTGCGCCTGGGGGCGACAGCGTTGCAGAACATCTGCGGGAATCATCCGCAACGCCAGGGCAATGCCCAAGGGCAGCAGAATCACATCATCCAGAAATCCCAATACCGGAATGAAGTCCGGTATCAGGTCGATGGGGCTCAGGGCGTAAGCCACGGTCATCAGCGCAACGGTCGTGGCACCCCAGGGCGTGTCAGGCTGACGGCAACATAGCCAGAGCAGGATCAGTTGCGTCTTGAGCATCCTGGCCCAGGATCTCAGGCGTTTCACGGTGTTGGCGATCATTGGATTTTTGTCATCCGGCTTTGCTGGGCAGGTTTTTGAAACAGACTTGTTGATGGAAGATGAAAGGCAGGTCGGGCAGCGTGGTGAAGTTGTGGATCAGGCGGCGGTATTCAGCGTCCGGGTCCAGATCGGCAAAGGCTGCCGGCCAGAACATTTTCGCCAGCCACTGCGCCCCGACGATGTTGAACACGCTGTTGTAGAACTGGTGACTGAGCCCCTGCACGCACTGATCCGGGGACTGCACGATGGCGCTGAACCCCGGGCGCGCCATCAGCTGCTGCATCTGGCGGTTGATCTGCGCGGAATCCGCCCCGTAGCCGAATGGTATTGCGCCGATGCCGTTGCGCGTGCGCTGGGTACCGGTCATCAGGTACACATCGGGTTTGCTCAAAATCAAGGTTTCAAGCGCGACGTCCCCCGATTCGCTGTGCATATAGTGCGAGCCCAGATTGAGTGCGCCGAGACGCTCGCTCAACAGGCCCCAGCCACTTTGTCCCTGGGTATGGCAACAACCGCCTCCACCTGCTTGCCCGGCCCGCGCCTCGACGAACACCCTGAGAGCGGACAGCCCTTGAGTTCGCTGTTGCAGGCGGGAAAGCTGAAGCCGGTAGTGATCGAGATAGGCCTGTGCACGCTCTTCTCGCCCCAGCACCTGGCCCAGAAGTTCGATACTGCGCGGGACATTCGTCAAGGGATCAAGCTCGCTGTCGACGTAGATCAGCGCGATGCCCAGGCGTTGCAGCACGCTCTCCAGCACGGTGTTTTCTATGGTGGCCCGGGCCCCCAGGCGGGCGATGATCAAGTCCGGGTGCGTGCGCAGCAGTGTTTCGATGTCCAACTGCCCGCTTTGCGGAAGTCCAGCGCCTGCACGTTACGCGCCTCGGGCCAGCGTTGCCTGATCACGTTCCACAGGCCGGGGTCGGAGCTGGCCAGGTTATTGTCCCATGCGACCAGACGCTTGAGCGGGTGTTCGCGTTCCAGCAGGGCCAGGGCGAGCAGGTCGTTGCTGTCTTGCAGCACTATGCGTTGCGGCGCATGGGGCAGGGTGACGCTGCGCCCGGCCAGGTCAGTGACCACCCGCGGATAGTCAGCCGCCTGAGCCCAGGCGCCCAGCAGCAACAGCAACCAGAGCACATGGCGCATCAGCATGACCCGTCCACATGAATCTGAACCCGGCCATGGCTGCAGTGCTCGACGCGTGCCTGCACCCGGTAGACCTGCTCCAGCATTGTCGGGGTCAGCGTCTGCGCGGGGTGCCCGCCGAGTGCAGCCGACCCTGTTGCAAGACCATGATGCGATCGGCCCAGCGCGCGGCCAGACCGAGGTCATGCAGCACCACCACGACGATTCGCCCCTGATCGGCCAACTGGCGAACGGTGCCCATGACATCGTTCTGATAACGCAGGTCCAGTGCACTGGTCGGCTCGTCCAATAGCAACAGACTCGGCTCGCGGATCACCGCTTGGGCGAGGCTGACCATCTGTTTTTGCCCGCCGGAAAGGCTGTCCAGCGGCTGGAGTGCCAGTGGCAGGATGCCCAGTTGCTCAAGCACCGCAAACGCCTTCGCTTGCAGGGCTTGGGCATTGCCGCGCAAGCCCAGGGCATCGGCACCTCGAAGTGCACCCAGCAGGGTTTCCAGCACGCTCAACTCGATACCGGCAGGCAGCGTCTGGGGCATGAAACCCAGCACGGCAGCGCGCTCGCGTCGATGACAATTGAGCAGGTCGAGAGTCCCCAGGCGTACCTCGCCGCTGGCCTTCAACAACCCCGCGAGACTGCGCAGCAGCGTCGACTTGCCGGCGCCATTGGGTCCCACGAGCGCGACGATCTGCCCGGGCTCGATGTCCGGCAGGTCGATTGCGTGCAATACCGCTCGTCCTTTGTAGCCTACGTTCAACCGGCTGACTTGCAAGGCACTCATGAGCGACCTCGTTTGAGTATCAGGCTCATGAACAGCGGCACGCCGACGATGGCGGTAACAATGCCGATGGGCAACACCACGCCCGGTATAAGCTGTTTGCTGACAATGGCTGACAGCGACATGATCAGTGCACCGGTCAGGGCACTGGCGGGCAGGAAAAGCGGTGGTCTTCACCGATCAGCAGGCGCGCAATGTGCGGGCCGACCAGGCCGATGAAGCCGATGGTACCGACGAATGCCACTGCGGTGGCCGCCAGCAGGCTGATTCGCAGCAGTGCGCCCAGGCGCAGACGCGGGACGTTGATGCCCAGGGTTTCGGCGCGCTCATCTCCCAGGCGCAGGGTGGTCATCTGCCATGCCGCGCGCAGGCTGAACGGGATGACCAGCAGTACCACCAGGCCGAGGGTTTGCACCGCTGGCCAGCTGGCACGGCTCAGGCTGCCCATGCTCCAGAACACCAGTTGCTGGAGCGCATCGGCGGAGGCCAGGTACTGCAGCAGTGCAACCATCGCGTTGAAGCTGAACACCAGGGCGATTCCGAACAGTACCAGTGACTGCACGCCCCCGGTCATGCTGGCCACCGCCTGCAACAGCAGCACAGAAGCGAACGCGAAGACGAAAGCATTGGCGGTGATTAACCAGCTCGGCGGCACGCCGGGAACACCAAGATCCAGCACAATGGCCAGCGCTGCCCCGAGTGAGGCCGCCGACGACACGCCCAAGGTAAAAGGGCTGGCCAACGGGTTATTGAGGATGGTCTGCATTTCCGCCCCGGCCAGTGACAACGCCACGCCCACCAACACCGCCATCAAGGCAAACGGCAGGCGCAGTTCGCGGACGATCACCTGGGTGTCGGCGCTGACCTGCACCGGGTCGAAAATCGCCAACAACACATCCGCCGCGGCGAATCGCGTACTGCCCAGGGTGATGTCGGTTAGCAAGCTGGCCAGCAGGGCCAGCGCCAGCGCGGCGCAGATCCACAGGCGTTTGCGCAGGGTCTTGCGGTAAGCCATGGCCAGGGAATGCGCGGTCATCGTGGCCCCTGAATGGCTCAAAATTTTACGCTCACAGCCGCGATGGCCGACGCGGGCGCACCGGCGTAGTTACCGTCGGTGCCCGCCACGACTTCAATGTATTTGCGGTCGGTGAGGTTGCGCCCGTTAAGCGAGATGCGCACGTTTTCGTTGATGTCGTAGAACACGGTGGCGTCGATCCGCGCATAGCCGCTCACGTCGTAACTGTTATCGATGTCGCCCTGACGCTCGCCGACCGCGATCACCCCGGCACCGAAGCCCAGGCCTCGCATTGGGCCTTCCTGCAACTGATAACTGGACCAGATCGAACCGCTCATGATCGGTACGCCATCGAGCCGATTGCCGACATCGATGGCAGTGTCCTTGGTCACCTTGGCGTCGAGTGCGCTGATGTTGCCGATGATTTCCCAGCCTTCCAGTGGCGTGCCGGTGACGTCCAGTTCGATGCCGCGGACCTTCTGCTCACCCGTCTGTAACGAGTAGTTGTCGTCGGACGGGTCGGGAGCAGCAACGTTCTCACGGGTGATTTCGAATACCGAGAGGGTGGCGCTGAGGCGATCCGGGATCACATCGACTTTGGCACCTACCTCGTATTGTGTGCCTTCTTCCGGGTCCAGCACGCTGCCATTGCGCTGGATATTGCTCTGGGGCGTGAACGAGGTGCTGTAGCTGGCGTACAGCGCCAGCCAGTCCGTGGGCTGATAGACCAGGCCCAGGCGCGGCGAAACCTTGGACGGGTCGATATTGGTCCGGGTGACCTCGTAGGACGCGTCGGTGGCGCTGTTACGCTGACGAGTGTCGTCGTAACGGGCGCCGACGATCAGCTTCCACTGTTCGCTCAGGTCGATCTGGTCTTGCAGGTACAAGCTGTACGACTCGACCTTGTAGTCAGTCTCTTCGTTGAAGGCGAAGGCGCCCGGCAGCGCACCATAGACCGGATTGAAAATATCGATGGAGGCCAGCGATGCACGATCGCTGGCAACGTTACGCTTGCCGTCGATGTATTCGAAACCGGCCAGTACGGTGTGCTTAAGGCCCCCGGTGGCGAATCGCGCGATGGCTTCAAATTGCATGTCCAGGGTCTTGATTCGCTCATCACCGTCGGTGGCGCGGCGCGACAACGTTCTGCCGTCGGCGCCAAGGGTGCGCAGGTCGACCACGTATCGATCCTTGTGCGACTGGTCCCAGCGGGTCATCTGGCGCAGGGTCAGCCAATCGTTGACGTCGTGCTCGGCGCGGAACCACACCGACGCCTTTTGGGCCTTGTCCCGCGACCAGGGCTCGTGCAGGTAACGGTCGGCATTCATGCTGATCTTGCCGTTTTGCGGAATCAGCCCACGGTCGAAGGGGCTGGTCTGGTCGATGTACTCGGCACCGGCGTCGACCCGTGTCGAGTCGGTGGGTTCCCAGCGCAACGTGGGCGCGACATAGGTGCGTTTGCTGTCGCGGAACGTATCGCGAAAGCCACGGTCGGTCTGGGTCGCCACGGTCATGCGGCCCGCGAGGGTCCCGGCTTCATCCAGCGGGCCGCTGGCGTTGGCCTCCAGACGGTAGAAATCATAGGTGCCGGCCTGCGCCTTGACCTCGGCCTCGGGGTAAAGCTGGGCTGGCGCGTCACCAGATTGATCAGGCCGCCAGGGTTGCCACGGCCGTACAGCACCGACGCAGGACCTTTGAGCACTTCGATGCGCTCGACGTTGGCCAGGTCTCGCAGCGCTTCGGGGCGCGAGACCAGCGGGTTGATCAACATGCCATCGACGGCATAGGTGGTGGCCTTGAAACCACGGATCACGAAGCTTTCAGAGGAGCCGCCGTGGGTGTTACCGCGTTGCACGCTACTGACGTTGGTCAGGGCATCACCCAGGTTGTTGATCTGCTGATCGTCAAGCACCTGGCGCGACACCACCTGAATCGACTGGGGGATGTCACGCAGTGCCGTGTCGGTCTTGGTGCCGGTGGCGCTGCGGGTGGCGCGATAGCCGTCTACCGGTCCGTCCGCGCGCTCGACAAAGGCGTTGGCGGTGATGGTCGAGGGCGCAAGATTCAGGGCGCCGCTGTCCGGTTGCGGGAACAGCAACAAGGTGCGGTCGTCGGTCACCGTCCAGCCCACCCCTGACTGGCTCAACAACTGCGCCAGGGCCTGGCGCTCATTCAGCTCGCCGTTCACCGCCGGCGCCATCTTGCCCTGGGCAAGCGCGGCGTCGAAGCTCAGCTGCAGATGATTCTGCCGGGCGAACTGCGCCAGCGCCGAGGCCAGCGGTTGCGCGACGATGGCGTAGTGGGCGATGCGCTCATTTTGCGCAGGATCGGACGCCCAGCAGCTCATCGCAAGCATGCTCAGCAGGGCCAGGGGCGGGAGAGCAGGGAGACGCGACATCGATACGATCCTTCATACGTCTGATTTACATTTGAGAAAAATTCTCAAACTGACCATGAAAGACGTGGTGCTTGCGGATTTTTTCCACGGTTGGTGAAAAAAGTTAAAAATTTCCGAGCGTGTGCACCCAAGGGGTCATTTGCCGGCTGTCCACGCCCAGAGATTGCGCCAGGGCTTTCAAGGCGCGGGGCGGATCGTTCAGGTCGTAGACGCCGGTGATGCGGCGAGCCTTGAGGGTTGGGTCGGTAATGACAATCCACCCCGAGGTATAGCGCTGAAGGTGATCGACGATGTCCGCCACGCGCTGGTTCTCGATGAACAGCGAGCCGCCGCGCCATGCTGCCACTTGTGTCGGCGCCAGGCTGGAGCGTTCCACCTTGCCTGACGGCCAGCTGAACTTCAGGCGTTGGCCCGGCAGCAGGCGTTCGCTGAGGGCGGCCTGGATATTTTCGGCCTGGACCTGCCCGTGCTCCAGCGCTACCTCGGCAGTGTCCTGACGCAGGTCCAGATCGAACGCGGTGCCCAGCACCCGTACCGACAGTTGTCCAGCGCGGGCGATGAAGGGGTGCTGCGGGTCGGGCGCCACCTGAAAGTACGCCTGACCCTTGAGCAACTCCACCTGGCGCCCATCGTCATCGAGCACCTTCAACGCACTTTGTGGGCTGAGCACGACCGTTGAGCCGTCGGCCAGCTGTACGGTGCGAACTTGCGCGACTCCCGTCTGGTAGTCGGCGCGCAGGGCCAGCGTTGCCTCAGGGGCCATCATGACGGCGATCGTCGCCACGCACGCAGCGGCTGTCAGCCGTGGCCAGAGACGACGTGAGCGACGGGAGGGTTGCGGCACAGACTGCGGCTTGTGTACTGACCGCCGCGAGTCCTGGGCCGAAGGTACGGCCGGCAACTCGCCGAGTGCGCCCCAGAGTTTTTCCATCGTTTGCCAGGCCGCGCGATGCGCAGCGCTTTCCGCCAGCCATTGTTCGAAGGCCGCGCGCGACTGCGGCTCTTCCTGGAGGCGAATCTGCCAGTCGGCAGCCTGCTCCAATACGTCTTGATCCTTACTCAAGGTTCGCACCATTGCCGTCGTCCTGATGGTCCATCACCCGAGCCAGGGCCAGCAGGGCTTCGCGCAGCAGTCGGTGGGCAGTGGTCAGGGAAACCCCCAGCTGGCCGGCAATCTCGGCGAGGGTAAAACCGCCGAAGCGATGCAGTTCCAGTGCCTTTCGGCTATTGTCGGGCAGCGCTTGCAAGGCGTCCGACAAACGCTCCAGTGTCATGCTGTGCTGGCAGATTTCGGCGGGGTCGTTGGCCGTGGTAGGCAACAGCCAGAGCGGTGGCGACGCCGCGTGATCGTGCTCGCGACTGCGCGAGCGTTTGAGGTCCAGGGCCAGGTTGCGCACGATTCGGTAGAGGTAGGCCACGGGTTGTTCGACGGCCGGACGCGTCTGGGCTTTTGCCGGACTGAAACGAATCCAGGCTTCCTGGACAATGTCCTCGGCCTGAATCCGATCGCCAGTGATCTTTGCCGCATAACCGACCAGCTCCCGGCGAATGGACAGGAACATGTGCAGGTGCGCGGATGAATCGGACATGGTGGGTGGCTCGAATTGGGTGAAGCATTCCTGGCAGGACGCGCAGTTTAGAGCTGAGTGATAAGGATTATCAATACGATATGTTGATTCGCTCGCACAACCCTCGAAAATGTATCTCGCCTGTCTTCATATTGGCCAGAATTGGGTTTTACGGGATAGAAGCGCTACCGGCATTTGATGTTATCTCTGAGAGGCTGATTGTCGATAAGTCAGCAAAACGATGCCGGTGACCACAATCACCCCTCCCAGCACCTGCCCCGCGCTGAGCATTTGATCCAGCACAATCCAGCCCATCAGCAGCGTCGCCAACGGTTCGATGTTCATGACCGGCGCATTGCGTGGCATGTTCAGTCGCGGCACTGAAATGAACAGCACGATAAAGCCGGTGCCATACAGCACCACCAGGGTGGCGAGGGCCAGCCATCCGGTCGAGGTGGCGGGCAGGTTCAGTCCGCCTGGCAGGGCGCCAGTCAGGCCCGCCAGATTGACGCTGCTGAAGACGATAAAAATGGTCAACAGGCTGCGCACCGAACCACGTACCTGCGCCAATTTGTGGTCGGTGATCCACAGCGCGCAGGCGAATACGCTGGCGGCGCAGAACGCGAGTGCGACGCCCAGGAGCCATTCCGGGCTGACGTCAGTGGTAGTCGAAAGGCGCCCGGGGACGTCGAGCACAAACACCAGCCCCACCAGAATCAAACCCATCAACATAGCGGTGCGCGCGGTCGGTCTCGGGCCGCCCATTGCCCAGGTAAGCAACGCCAGCAAGATGGGGAACACGTTGGCCACCAGCAGTGCCAGCGCCACCGGCACCCGCGCGACAGCCGAGTACAGACACAGGCTCTGCGCGGTAATCAGGAGGCCCAACAACAATTGCCAGCGCCAGGCACCTGCCGGCAGACGCAGACTCTGTTTTTGCCACAGCACCAGGATGGCGAGTACCAGCAAGGTCCCGCCAGAACGCAGCAAAATCGCCAGCAATACACCCGCGCCGTCATCGAAAGCGACCCGTGCCGCCACATGGTTGCCGGCGAACGCACAGCCCATGCACAACAGAATGATCACGGCGAGGTGGCGGGGGAAAGGCGCCGGTAGGGTTTGGGCAAGGGCAGGGCGGGGCATGGCAAATCTCGAAGGGTGACAGGCCAACTCGGGATGGCTCGTGGGTTTTTATTATGTTGTCGTACAACCTCTTCGATTTGTACCGTATTCAGCCAGGCCGGGCAAGAGGGTTTTTGAGCGATGAAGGCTTTGGGATTGGGCTTGGTGGCATTCTTCTAGTGCTTCGACAAAGCTGTAGAGGTCGTATGACTTCGTCAAGTCAGCTTCTGTACCTCAGCGCCTCCACCAATGCAGAAAACGCCGCAGACGTCTGGCGTCTGTTGGGATAGTACAAATGGTAGCCCTGGAACTCAGGGCACCAGTTGGCCAGGACTTCCTGGAGTCGGCCGTCGGCCAGGTACGGTGCAACCAGTTCTTCGGGTACGTAGGCCAAGCCTATGCCATCGGCGGCGGCATTGAGTACGTGCATGATGCTGTTGAACACCAGTTGGCCGTCGACTTTGACCGTAAAAGCCTTGCCATCGTTTTCGAATTCCCAGGCGTAGATCGCCCCGGATGGTCGGTGGCGGATGTTCACGCATTCATGCCCGGTCAACTCATGGGGGTTGTGGGAGCCGGGTTGCGGGCGAAGTATTCTGGAGAACCCACCACGGCCAACCGCCAATCCGGGCCTATGCGAACGGCGATCATGTCTTTGCTGATCGATTCGCCCATGCGGATGCCGGCATCAAATCGCTCCTCGACGACGTTGGTGAAGCCATAGTCGACGTAGAACTCCAGCGTGATATCCGGGTAGCTGGCCAGGAATTCTGCAAGCATCGGCCGCACGCACAATTCAATCTGATCGTCAGTACAGGAAATACGAATCGTGCCACTGGGCTTGTCCCGAAGCTCGCCCAGCGCTTCAACCTCCGCAGTGATCTGGTCAAAGAGCGGGGCAATCGAGCGCATCAACCGTTCTCCCGCTCTCCGTGGGCGACACATTGCGTGTCGTGCGGGCCAGCAGTCGGATCCCCAGTCTTTGTTCGAGTGCGCGGATCGTATGGCTTAGCGCAGAAGGCGTGACGCCCAGTTTGGCGGCGGCTTTGGTAAAACTCTGATCTCGCGCTACCGCCAGGAAAGCCTGCAGATCGTTGACTTTGGTATTGGCCATTACTGAGTTTTTCTCAAAACCGCATAATGATTATGCCTACTAATCAAGATATCCCCTATCAGTCAAGCTATGTCACCTACGGGCGCTGGCTTGGGTTGCCGGTGCGGGTCAGGTGCATCGGTATGACCGCGTGGACTTGATTCCCTGGACCCGGCTCAACGCCTTTTTTACCCGGCGGCTGACAGTGGTTGGCTAACCGGGCAGGGCTGCCCCCACAAACTTTGGATAAGAGGTTTTTGCATGAGGGCTCAAGTATTCGACACCCCGGCAGTTGATGTTTCAGGCCGGCCTGGGACTGGCGAACAGCCGGCCTGCTGGAGTGGCATTTTCGCGATGACACTGTGCGTATTCGCGCTGATTGCCTCTGAATTCATGCCTGTCAGCTTGCTGACGCCGATTGCATCAGACCTGCAAATCAGTGAAGGGCTGGCCGGTTACGGGATCGCCATATCCGGCGCTTTCGCGGTGCTGACCAGCCTTTCGATTTCCAGGCTGGCAGGCTCGCTGGACCGCAAGACGCTATTGCTGCTACTGACCGGGATGATGTGTGTGTCGGGGCTGGTGGTAGGCCTGGCGCCGAACTATACGGTGTACATGATGGGGCGTGCGCTGATCGGCGTGGTGATCGGCGGGTTCTGGTCGATGTCGGCGGCAATGGCCATGCGCCTGGTACCTTCCCATAGCGTGCCCAAGGCGCTGGCGATCTTCAACGGTGGCAATGCGTTGGCAACCGTAGTGGCCGCACCGCTGGGAAGCTATCTGGGCAGTGTCATCGGTTGGCGGGGCGCTTTTTGTGCCTGATTCCGGTCGCGATCATCGCGTTGATCTGGCAATGGATCAGCCTGCCAGCCATGCCGGCGGCGCCGCGCAAAGCGGGTGCTGGCAATGTCTTTCGATTGTTCAAAAGGCCATTGGTCAGTTTCGGCATGTTGAGTATGGGCCTGTTCTTCATGGGGCAATTTGTGTTGTTCACCTATCTGCGCCCGTTCCTGGAAACTGTCACGGGTGTAGATGTCTCCCTGTTGTCGATGATCCTGCTGGTCATCGGAGTGGCGGGTTTTGTCGGGACCCTTGTGATCGGCACATTCCTGAAAGCCGGAATGTATCGCGTACTGGTCTGCATTCCACTGTTGATGGCCGCCATTGCACTGTCCTTGATTGTCCTCGGCGACGGAGTCGTGGCAGCGTTTGTATTGCTGGGTCTGTGGGGCCTGATCGCAACGGCTGCACCGGTGGGGTGGTGGTCATGGCTGGCGAAGGCGTTGCCCAGGGACGCGGAAGCCGGTGGCGGCCTGATGGTGGCCGTCATTCAGCTATCCATCGCGCTGGGCTCCACCCTCGGCGGACTGCTGTTCGACGCAAGCGGCTATCGCCTGACATTTCTCGCCAGCGCCATCTTGCTGGTGCTGGCGGCAGTGGCGGCCTTTTTCACGTCGCGAAATCAGCTTTGATGGGACGCGGATTTGATCACGGCAGGCTAATGTCCGCCGCTTGAAACCCTCAAGGCAACCGTTCAATGGCAGAATCTCCCGAACCTGATCTTTTTGGAGACCACCATGCTTCGTGCATTTGAACGAAGGCTTGACCCTTTTCCTCCCGACGAGGTACCCCCGCCACCCGATGGCCTGGCGCGGTTCCTGTGGGCCTGCACACGGGGCGCGCGCGGTTATATTCTTGCGTTTGTGCTGCTGAGTGCCGGCGTGTCGATCTACGAAGCCTGGCTATTTTCTTTTCTGGGTCAGGTCGTGGACCTGCTCTCGACCTGGAAAGCCGGCGGTGATGCCGCAGCCCAGGAAAGTCGCGTGCTGTGGGGCATGGGCATCGTAATGGTGACCAGTGTCGGGCTGGTGGCACTGCGCACCATGGTGCAGCACCAGATATTGGCGATTAACCTGCCGCTGCGGCTGCGCTGGGACTTCCACCGGCTGATGTTGCGGCAAAGCCTTTCGTTTTTTTCCGATGAGTTTTCCGGCCGCGTCACGACCAAAGTGATGCAGACGGCGCTCGCGGTGCGCGACGTGCTCTTCACCCTTATCGAGATCCTCCCCGGGATTGGCGTGTATTTCATCGCGATCATCGCGCTGGCTGGCGGCTTCGCTTTGAAACTGATGCTGCCGTTCATTGGCTGGGCGGTGTTGTTCGCGCTGGCCATGTGGTACTTCGTGCCGCGTTTGGGCAAAGTCGGGCAGGAGCAGGCGAATGCGCGGTCGATGATGACCGGGCGTATCTCCGACGCTTACACCAACATTACGACGGTGAAGCTGTTCTCCCATTCCAACCGTGAGGCGCACTTCGCGCGTGCGGCGATGGAAGATTTCAAGCTCACCGGTTTTCGCCAGATGCGTCTGGTCAGCCTGTTCGAAATCGTCAATCAGGCATTGGTGGTGGGCTTGATCATGTCGGCGGGTGGTTATGCCCTGTGGCTGTGGCATCAGGGCGACGTTGGCGCTGGTGCCGTGGCGGCGATCACCGCCATGGCGTTGCGCATCAATGGCATGTCGAACTGGATCATGTGGCAGATGACTTCGCTGTTCGAAAGCATCGGCACGGTGCAGGACGGCATGGCGACCCTGACCCAGGGCGCCAAGGTGCAAGACGCACCGGATGCCGGCGTGCTGGTGACTTCCGGCGGCGCGGTGACCTTCGACAAGGTGCGTTTCAATTACAACGGCGAACGCCAGGTGCTCGATGGCCTGAGCCTGAGCATTCGCCCGGGCGAAAAAATCGGTCTGGTCGGCCGCTCTGGCGCCGGCAAATCTACGCTGATCAACTTGCTGCTGCGCTTCTATGACATCGACAGCGGGGAGATTCGCATTGACGGCCAGAATATCGCGCACGTGACGCAAGACAGTCTGCGCAGTGCTATCGGCATGGTCACGCAGGACACTTCTCTGTTGCACCGTTCCATTCGCGACAACATTGCCTATGGCCGTCCCGACGCGACCGATGCACAGATCCGCAGCGCGGCGGCCAGTGCCCA
This sequence comes from Pseudomonas sp. TH10, assembly GCF_016651255.1. Lineage (GTDB taxonomy): Bacteria > Pseudomonadota > Gammaproteobacteria > Pseudomonadales > Pseudomonadaceae > Aquipseudomonas. Next base: position 42,624 of record NZ_JAEKEG010000090.1, on the reverse strand, counting down.
GGCCGATGAGTTCATCAGCCAGCTCAGCGACCGCCAAGGCCATAGCGGCTATGACACGCTAGTGGGCGAGCGCGGCATCAAACTGTCGGGCGGCCAGCGTCAACGCGTCGCGATCGCCCGGGTCATGCTGAAGAACGCGCCGATCCTGCTGCTGGACGAGGCCACCAGTGCACTCGACTCGGAAGTCGAAGTGGCGATTCAGGAAAGCCTCGACGAAATGATGCAGGGCAAGACCGTGATCGCGATCGCCCATCGGCTGTCCACGATCGCGGCCATGGATCGACTTATTGTCATGGATGACGGCCGTATCATCGAGCAGGGCACTCACAGCGAACTGCTCGCGAAGAACGGCATCTATGCGCGGTTGTGGCATCACCAGAGCGGCGGTTTTCTGGGGAGGATCGGGGGTGGCCGAGTTTATGGAGCAGGAGTGAGCGTGAAGCGTCCGGCGCGTCTATGCATGCGCCGGCTCCACATTGGCCGCTGACCACAGTTCGTAAGCGTCTTTCATCCTCTGCCAGGTATCAGCGTCGGCGGGGATGAGGTGCTCGATGCGCAATGACGCCACGGTGATATCGAGCGGCATGCCGAACGTTGTAAAGGTGGATAAGAACCGCAGCTCCCCGTTGTTGGTGCGCACTCGGGTCAGTATCAAGGGTGACGATGGTGCATCCAGCGGGATGTCTGTAGGCCCTGCCAGGTTTTCGATAAGGCGCGCCAGGTCGGGATTGCTGATGGCTTCCCTGGTGGCGCGTTGCCACGCAATTGCCCGGATTTCCTGTGCGTTCACCAGACAGTCTCCCAAGCCACCGGGACGCAACAGGGTGTCGAGCAGGTTGAGACGCGACTCGCCATCGGCGCATACACCGGCCATCTCGAACAGCAACCCCGCGCTGGCATTGGCTGCGGTAATGTCCCAGTTACTGCTGATGACAATGGCGGGCGCAGGGTTATTGGCTTGCAGGATGTGATCGATAGCAGCATGCACCGCTTCCAGCGCCGGAGCGTCGAGCGCAGAAGCCGCGTAGCGGGGCGCATAGCCAGCCTTAATGAAGACCGCGTTGCAGTGCTCAAGGGGCACGTCCAGGGCAGTTAATAGAGCGTGCAATGTGGCGGGGCTAGCCTTGGCGCGACCTGTCTCGACGCAGCTCAGGTGACGCTGGGATACACCGACCAGAAGGGAAAGGTCCAGCTGGCTGAGCCCTGCTTGCTGACGAAATCGTCGCAGATGCTCGCCAGCGGTGGTGCGGGGTGCGGAGTGCGCGGGATGGAAGTTGTGGTGGCCCATGAGTTCAACTCTGACTGTCCATGTGAAGAGTGTCCATGACCTGTCAGGTCATTGTGAGACGCGCAACATTATCACTACTGTGTCGACGCCACCTACCAGGGAGAAGGACATGAGAGCCGACTACATCGCACTGCCTGTCTTGTTGATTTTTTCGTGTTATACCGGCTGGACGCTACTCACGGCCGAGCAGTCGCTTTTCGCCTTTGGTATCGAGTTGATGTCCCGGCCTGACACCGCGCAAGTGGTCATCGATCTCTACCTGATGGCGGCGCTCGCTTGCGTGTGGATGGTGAACGACGCCAGGTCCAGAGGCGATTCATTGCCACGTGTACTGCCGTACCTTTTGCTCACGCTCGTATTCGCCTCCATAGGGCCACTCCTTTACATCGCGGTCAAAGGGGTGAGGGGCAGGGCAGGGATGAAGTTTCCCGATAGCTATCCCGATAGGTGCAACAACGCATGAATCACATCCACAGCCATCTGTTCAGCGCTGCCCGTCCCGCCGAGTCAAAGGTTCTGCTAGATGGGTACAAATTTGCTATCTGTTCGAGAAACACAATCCATGAGAGTTATCCGTAGCAAGGACTTCACCGCGACTCGCGCCTGGGGCGCTGACGACATCGCTAATATGGGTGGAACCACCGTTCGCCTGCACTGGACCGACCAGCCGTACATATGGCATGTGAATGATGGCGAGGAGGTATTCGCCGTCCTCGACGGCACGGTCGATATGCATTATCGCGAAGCAGGCATCGAGCGCGTCTTGACATTGGTGGTGGGCGACGTGTTCTTCGCAGGGGTTGGATGCGAGCACGTTGCGCATCCTCGTGGAGAAGCGCGGATTCTGGTGATCGAACGTGAGGGCAGCGTTTGAGCGGCCTACGCTTGCGGTCATCAGAAGCTATTCTCAGCTTTTTACTACCTTCATGAATACTCTCACGTAAGCCTCATGAAGGGATTCGTAAACGGAACGTAAGAAATACGTAACCGCCTCTGGCCATGCAATCCTCGATTCATACAAGATCCGGCAATACTCTTTGTCCAACCCCCAGTTTTTCCCCCACCCCACGCCATCTACCATCGCCCCCAAGCCGCCAGCAATTGCGCTCCGCGGCTTCCTCAACGAGGCGGTGAACATCATGACCTTCAAGAAAACAGCCCTGCTCGTACTTTTCGTCACCTTCGGTGCACACGCCCATGCGGCGGACAATACCGAGTCCAAAACCATTCCATTCGAGATCTACAACTACGCAACCAAACTGGACATCGAGCACGTCATCTCCATCAGCGAACCAGCCAATGAGTGTGCCCCGGTGCCGGTTCGGATGACTTATGAGGACTCCTACGGCGAGCGCCATGTTTTGCAGTATCAAGTGATGGGGACCGGCTGCTCCAGTTGACTCCGGTGCAGGCGGTGGAGGGTCGACACTCCATGCCGCTGCGCTGAGTTTCCTGGTCCGATGATGTTTTCATCCGACGCCAGTCGCTCTGGTATCGACTGCTTGAGAAATTCCACCCAGGTTTTGATTTTCGCATCGACGAACTTGCGCGACGGGTAGATCGCGAACAGGTTCAACTCTTCCATCCGATATTTCGGCAAGACCCGCACCAGCGTTCCCGCCCTCAAGCCGTCCACGGCCGATGCAATCGGTTGTATGCCAATTCCCATGCCTTTGTTGATCGCGATGGTCATGCCGTCAGCGGTGTTGATGTGCAAGGGCGAGACGGGAATGTTGATGGTTTCCATGCCTTCGGGCCCTTCGAATGTCCAGTTTTCCTCAGGCATCACTGTGTTGACGATGCGCAGGCAATCGTGTTCGCCGAGTGTGGCGGGGAGTCGGGGGTTCCGTGTTTTTCCAGGTAGGCCGGCGAGGCGCACAGCACGCTGTAGGTGGTACCCAGCCGTTGTGCAACGAAGCCGCAATCGGGCAGGTCGCGGGCCAGGACGATGGACATGTCGTAGCCTTCCTCGAGCAGGTCGGGGATGCGATTTGTCAGGGTCAGGTCGAACATCACGGTGGGGTGGATCTCGCGGTATCTGGCGATGGCGTCGATCAAGTAATGGTTGCCGATAGCCGACATGGTGTGGATTTTCAGGCGGCCGACGGGCAGGGTTTGCGCGGTGCCAGCTTCCTCGTCGGCGTCGCGCACGTCGTCAATGATCTTTTCGCAACGCTTCAGGTAGCGCATGCCGGCCTCCGTGAGGGCCAGACGTCGAGTGGTTCTGTTGATCAGGCGCGTGTGCAGTCGGGTTTCGAGGGCGGTGATGGTTTTCGAGACGTTGGTCGTGGTGGTGTCCAGCAATTGCGCAGCGGCGGTGAAGCTGCCGCTTTGGGCGACGCAGACGAAGAAGCGCATGCTCTGGAAGACGTCCATCGGGGTGCTCCCGGAAATTCACTGGAAAAAATAGATAGACGGCCTCGGTCGGAGGCCGTCTATCTATCGTGTGTCAATTTTTGCGTGGAATAAACCCCGGCACCCCTGTCTCCACCACGGAGTTGAAACGAATCCGCGTGGTGATCTCGTCCTTGATCTCCCGCATGGCGCGCTGCGGCAGGGTGCTGATGTCGAAGTTCTCCTGAATGTGCCCTGGCGTCGCCGAAGTGGTGAGAAACGCGGTACCGCGCTGCACGGCCCAGGCAAGCAGCACCTGAGCCGGGGTCTTCTGCACGCGCTTGGCGATGCCGGTGATCACCGGGTCTTCCAGCACATTCGGCTGCATGCCATGGCCCAACGGGGCGAAGGCGAGGACGAGTATGCCGTGCTGTTTGCAGAACTCCAGCAGCTCCCATTCAGGCAAGTACGGGTGCGATTCGATCTGCACCACGGCCGGCTTGATCCGTGCGGCGGCGACGATTTCCTTGAGAGCGTCGAGGGTGATGTCCGAGAGGCCGATGGATTTGCAGCGACCCTCATCCACCAGGTTCTCCAGAGCGCGCCAAGTATCGATCAACTTGACCTCGCCGTCGTAAATTACATGCCCGTACACGTCGCGAGGGTCCTGGTCATCACCCGCCTGGAAAGCGAACGGCGTGTGAATCAGGTAGCAATCGATGTAGTCGACTTGCAAGCGCCGGCAGCTCGCTTCGAGTGCTGCTTTGACTCGCTCCGGACGGTGGTTGGTGTTCCACAGTTTAGTGGTGACGAACACGTCTTCGCGTCGGATCAGACCGGCGGCGAACACCTGCTGAAAGGCCACGCCGACCTGTTCTTCATTGCGATAGCGCTCGGCGCAGTCGAAGTGGCGAAAGCCCGCTTCCAGGGCGCATTTGACCGCTTCGGTGGTGGTGCTCAGGTCGCGGAACAGCGTGCCGAATCCCACCGCCGGCATCGCGCCAGCGCCATTGTTCAGCGGTAAACGGGTGTCGCGTAGTGCATCGTGAAAGGCTTCGTAGGTCATGACGTTTCTCCGTCGTTACAGCGCTTGTTGAGCGAGGGATTTCGCAGCGGCGTGGGCGGCGACTTGTTGCTTGAACACGCCAACCGAGTTGCCGCCGAGCGCGACGAACAGGTGCACGCTGTCGAGGTAGCGCGCGGTTCGGGCCTGGATCTGGCCGAGCAGCGCCTGCTGGTAGGCGCGCTCGGCTTCGAGCACCTGCAGCACGCTGTTTTCGCCCTGCACGTAAGCTTGTTGGTTGAGCCGCAGACTGCTATCGGCGGCGCGCAAGGCGTCGTCCTGGACCTGGCTCCGCTCCGCGCCGTGGTTGATCGCCTGCAAGGTGTCTGCGACCTGACCGAACGACTGAATCAGCGTCTGTTGATAGCGGGCGAGTGCCGCGTTGTAGCCTTCGACGGCCGCCTGACGTTCAGCTTTGAGCGTGCCACCATTGAAGATCGGCGCGGTCAGCCCCGCGGCGAATCCCCACAACGCGGCGCCGCCGTTGCCGGATGCCGCTTGCGCCAGCGAGGCGGACAGCTCGACATGCGGGTACAGGTTGGCGGTGGCGACACCCACGGCGGCGCTGGCGATGTGCAGTTCCGACTCGGCTTGCAGCACATCCGGCCGGCTGTGGGCCATCTCCGAAGGCAGACTGACAGGGATGCTCTGCGGCAAGTTGAAGTCATCGAGGCTGAAGTCGGGGGCAACCCAGTCCGCCGGACCTGCGCCGGCCAGAATCGACAATGCATGGCGTGCGGCATCGCGCTGCTGGGCGAGGGGCGGCAGCAGGGTGCGATCCTGGGCGAGGCGGGTTTCGGCCAGCGATACGTCGATCAGGTTGGTGCTGCCGCTCTGATGGGCGCGGCGGATCAGGTCGAGATTCTTCGTGTCGTTGGCCAGCAGGGTTTCCACGGCCTGGATCTGCGCGTTGGCCGAGGCGAGCAGCAATGCCTGACTGGCGACGTCTCCGGTCAGCGTCAGGTACGCGGCTTCGTAGCGATGGGTTTGCAGAGTGGTCAGTGCTTGCTGCTGCTCGACTAGCCGTTTGTTGCCACCAAACGCATCCAGATCAAACGCGACTAGTGGGCCGATAGCATAGAAATTTTCCACCACGGGTTCCGGCCCGTTGTGCGTGCGCTGGCGTCCGGCCTGGCCGGCGAAATCCACTTGCGGATACAGCGCGCCTTCAGCGGCTGCCACCGAGGACGCGGCTTGGCGAATGGTGGCGTCGGCAGCAACCAGTTCGAGGTTGCCAGCGATGGCGCGACGCACCACTTGATCGAGCTTCGGCGAGTGAAACGCCGACCACCAGTCACCCTTGAGGCGTTGGCCCATATCGAAGTGCTGAGCCCCCGGCGCGCCCGGTGTCTGCTCGGCCTGCTGGTCGTAGTGTTGCGATTGACTGGCATCGGGTCGTTGAAAATCCGGCCCGACAGTACAGGCCGACAACATGACCAGCGCCGCCAACAGGGTGATTTTCGTCGGCAACAATTGCCACGAGATGAAGCGCGTAGAAGATTTCATGTTCCAGACTCCACGAGCATTAATTGGCCGCAACGGGCTTGCGCAGGAACAGCACCAGTGGACTGACCACCAGCATCGCCACTAGCAGAATCTTGAATTGGCCCATGACCGCGATGAACGCCGCTTGATGGGTGATCAGATGGTTCAAGCCCTCGAGCGCTGGCGGGGACATCGTCAGCGAATGGCGATAGGGCGTCAGTTGGCTGGCCAGCGCCGAGTGCATGGCCTGGGTGTTGTTGAAGAAGTAGATCTGTACCACCGCCACGCCAAGCGTGCTGCCGTAGACGCGCATCAGGTTGAAGAAACCGGTGGCTTCCGGGCGCAGCTGCGGATCAAGGGTGCTGAAGGCGACTTTGCTCAACGCCGGCATCAACATGCCGAGTCCGGCGCCCTGGACGAATCCGCTGACGGCCACGGGCGTCCAGTCCATCAGTGGCGAGTAGCCGAGCATCAGCCAGTTGGCGTACACCACGAGCGCGATGCCGAGGATAACAAACAACCGAGGATCGATCCGCGTCGGCGCCCGTCCCATCAGCAGGAAAGCGCCGACCAGTCCAATGCCGCGCGGTATGGTCAGGAACCCTGTGGTGTCTGGCGGGTAACCGAGGATTTCATCGAGCATCGGTGAGGTCAGCGCCATGGTCGAAAGCAACACGAAACCGAGGGCGAAGAAGATTGCGGTCGAGCACAGGAAGTTGGGATCGGCGAACAAACCCTTTCTGAGGAAATGCACCTGGCGCGTCAGCACATGCACCACGAACAGGTACAGCCCGAGCGCGCTGGCCAGCGCTTCGATCCAGATCTCCGGCGAGTCGAACCAATCCAGCCGTTCGCCACGGTCGAGGAGCATTTGCAGGCCGATCATGCCGAGGGTGAAGCTGGCAAAGCCGAAGAAATCGAATGCAGGGCGCTGGGCGGCTTTCTTCTCGGCGAGCAACAACGTTACGACCATGAAGATGTAAGCGGTCAGGGGCAGGCTGAGGTAAAACATCGGCCGCCAGTCGAAGTGCTCGCAGATCACACCGCCGATGCTCGGACCGCTGACGATCCCGAACAATACCAGCGCCGTCCATTTCGGGCCGAAGCCCGGGCGGCGTGCGGCGGGCAACGTCTCCATGGCAATAGCCATCGACAACGGCGCCAGCACGCCGGCGGCGAGGCCTTGCAGGATGCGCGCGGCGATGAACGCCAGCGGCGTGTCAGCCAGGGTACCGAGCCACAGGCCCATGGCGAACGTGGCGAGCGCAGTCTGATAGACAAGCTTCAAACCAAAGCGTCCGGCCAGCCATTGTGCGACCGGCGTGGTGATGGCGCTGGCGGCAAGGTACGCGGTGAAGATCCACCCGGCCTGGTCGTCGGTCATCGACAGGCTGCCCTGAATCAGGCGCAGTGCCGCGTTGGGCAGCGGCAGGTTGGCCGACTGGAGGTAGGTGGCAAGCAGGGCGACGAAGCGCAGGGCGCGGGCGTCGGCTGCCGCCGAAGTGGTGGTATTCATCAGGAGTCACCTGCGCTCAGCAACGACTTGAGGGGATGCCACCATGGCGTGCGGTGCCCGGTGTCGACCCGGACCGTGGCGCTGGTACCGGAAAACAGCGGCAGGCTCGGATCGAGCTCATCCAACTCCAACCGTACCGGCACCCGTTGCACGACTTTCACCCAGTTACCAGTAGCATTCTCCGGTGGCAGCAGAGCAAAGTCGGAACCTGCGCCCGGGCTCATACTGATGACGTGGGCCTTGAACTGACGATCCGGATAGGTATCGATCGAAATGGTCGCGGCCTGCCCGGGACGCATGTGCGTGACTTGCGTCTCGCGGAAGTTGGCTTCGACCCAGATCTCACGGTCGGAAATCAATGCGAACGCCGGCGCGCCGCTGTTGAGGTAGTTGCCGACTTGTAGATCGTCGACCTTGGCAACGATTCCGTCGTCCGGCGCGGTCACGGTGGCGTAGGACAGGTACAGTCGCGCTTCATCGAGCTGCGCCTTGGCCTCGCGCACGGTCGGGTGGCTGTCGACAGCGATGTTCGCGTTGCCGTTCAGCGCAACCACGGTGCTGGCGATTTGTTGTTCAATCGATGCGATGCGTTGGCGCGTGACTTTAAGGTCGGTTTCTGCCCGTTCGTATACCGCTCGTGAGACGAAGTCGGCGGCTACCAGGGCTTTCTTGCGGACGAACTCTTTCTGGTCGTAATCCTCCGACGCCCTGGCCGATTGAAGTTCGGCCTGTTGCTGGCGATAGCTGGCCTTGAGGCTGTCGATGCGCAGCCGGGCGTTGCCCAGTTGGGCTTCGGCGCGGTCGACGGCGATCTGTAACGGCGCCGGATCGATGAGAAACAGCACCTGGCCCTTATGCACCGATTGGTTATCTTCCACCGCGATCTCGACCACTTGCCCGGAAATCCGCGCATTGATCGAGGCTTTTGCGACCCGGGCGTAGGCGTTATCAGTGGAAACGAAGGGCTCGTTGGCCAGGTAATAGTTGCAGCCCAGCGCTGCAAACAGCGCCGGGACGCCGGCCATGAGCAGCGGTCGAAGTCTCTGCTTGAACGGCTTTTTGGGTGAGGTGTCAGCCAGGTCAAGGCCTGGATGTTGTTGGGCGTTTGTTGCCGAGAGATCGAATTGCGTAGTCATAATCGAATCCACCTGTAACCGGGAAATCGGGCCGACCTGTGCGCAATCGCCAGCGGCCCGACGTCATCATTGCCGTGAGTAATCAAGCCCCTGCGCGGCGGGGGAGGGTGGCTCCATTGCCGCTGTTTTCGTCGTCGCCAGACCCGGTTCGAGCTCCGCTACAACAAACTGCGAATCAAGGAATTTGTGATTCCTTAATTTTGTGCGATGGTGTAAGAATATGGGTGACCGATTCTTCCTGCAAGGAATTTGTACGACATGGCACAAAATAAACCGACGGAAGGAAAAGGCCGCGGCCGTCCCCGCGCCTACGATCCGCAGACCGCGCTGAACCAGGCGCTGGGTGTGTTCTGGAATACCGGCTATTCGGCGGCTTCGCTGGACAGCATCGCCAGCGCCGCCGGAATGAACCGGCCGAGCCTCTATGCCGCGTTCGGCGATAAACACGCGCTGTATATAAAGGCGCTCGACCAGTATTGGGAAACTGCCCATGCCACAATGCAGGCCGCGCTGAACAACAGCGACCTGACGCTGGAGCAAGCGCTGATAGCTTTCTATGAGGGGCAACTGGCGATTTACTTCTCGGGTGACGGCCAGCCTCGTGGCTGTTTTGCGATTGGCACGGCGACCACTGAAGCGGTCGAGGACCTGCAGATCCGCGAAGTGCTGTCACTGCGACTCAGTCAACTGGATGCTGATCTGGAAGCGCGGTTGCGCAAGGCCGTCGCCACCGGCGAATTGCCAGGCGATGTCGACGCCGAATCCTTGGCGGTACTGGCGTCATCGTTGCTGCACAGCATTTCGATCCGCGCCCGCGCCGGCAAATCCCGCGAGGAACTGAGCGCGCAGGCTCGTAATGCCGTTCGCGTTATCTGCGGCTGAGAGGTGTCAGGTGGGAGAGGGGCTTGAGGACATTCTGGCCGAAGGACTGTCAGTGATTTTTGCGGGATCAATCCCGGACTGTTGGCCGCCGCCCAGGGGCATCACTTCGCAGGGCGGGGCAATCGCTTTTGGCGCACATTGCATCTGGCCGGGTTCACCCCGCATGTAGTGTGCGCGGTAGACGACCACTCGCTTCTGCAATACGGCTGCGGATTGACCGCCGTCGTCGAACGGCCGACGGCGCGGGCGGATCAGTTGTCGGCTGATGAATTCAGCGGTGTAGCTGTCGGGTTCAAGCAGAAGATCGCCCGCTGCGCGCCTCGCTACGTGGCGTTTCTTGGTAAAGCTGCATACGCCGGATTGTCCGGGCGAAAACAGCTGCAATGGGGGCTTCAGGCAGAGACGTTTGCTGGCGCGGCCGTGTGGATTCTGCCGAACCCCAGTGGACGTAATCTGGCTTTCAATCTGGAGCAACTGGCGGCGGCGTATCGAGCGCTATACCAGGCATCTGTGGTTTAAGCGCGGGTGGCCGATTGAGCGCAAAGAAATAAACGTGAAACATATCCGCCATTCCATCAGCGCTGCCCATGCGGCGCAATCCCAACGAGTAGGCTATGGTTCAAGCGCGCACGTGTCCCAATGTTCGTGAACGGCAAAAACAAAAAAGGAGAGGTTATGCACTCATCCGTTATTTTTCGTCCGGCTGCGCCTGGTCGGTCGCTCCTTCTCTCGCTGGGTCTGCTCGCTGCGGGTATCACCTCGGGCGCATGGGCTGACGACTATCCCCACTCCCAGGAGCCGATTGGCACCGTCGAGCAGATCTATGACGGCGCCATGCTCCCCGATCTTGCGGTCAGTACCTACCGCAACATCGACCGGCTGTTCCCGACCCACATGATCAAGGCCGGCGATCACCCGTATGCGCTGGTGAAATCGGACAAACAGTTGCCCAACGTTCGCTTCACGGTAGGGGACAAAAAGTACGACCTGTATGACTTCGTCGCACTGGACAGCATTACGGCGATGCTGGTGCTCAAGGACGGCAAGGTCGTGTTCGAGACCTATCAGCGTGGCAACACCGAGAAAACCCGCTGGATGTCGATGTCGATGGCTAAATCCATTACCTCCACGCTGGCGGCTGCAGCGATCAAAGACGGCCTTATCAAGGACCTCGATGCGCAGGTGGTGGATTACGTTCCAGAACTAAAGGGCAGCGCCTACGAAGGCGTGACCGTGCGCAACGTGCTGATGATGTCGTCGGGAGTGAAGTGGAACGAGACCTACACCGATCCAACGTCTGACCGTCGCGCGCTACTCAAAGCGCAAATATCGCAAAAACCGGGTTCGGCCATGGCGTTGATGGCAAGTTTGCCGCGAGCCGCTGAGCCCGGCACGACCAACAATTACAGCACTGGCGAAACGCAGGTACTCGGAGAAATCGTTCGTGGCGCTGTGAAGATGCCGCTGGCCGATTATCTGTCGAAGAAGATCTGGCAGCCGTTCGGTATGGAGAGTGATGCCAGGTGGTGGCTCGATTCACCTGACGGCGTGGAAATCGGTGGCAGCGGTATCAGCGCCACGCTGCGCGATTATGGACGCTTCGGGCTGTTTTTCATGAACGGCGGCAAGATCGATGGAGCGTCGATTTTACCCGAGGGTTGGGTCAAGGAGGCGACGCTGCCGACCACCCTCAAAGGCGGCAAATCCCTGGACTACGGCTACATGTGGTGGACGGCATGGACCGAGCCGTCGGTGAAAGACGGCGCCTATTCCGCGGTCGGTATCCAAGGCCAGAACATCTACATCAACCCCGCCAATAACGTGGTAATTGTCACCTTCGGTGCCCAGCCCAAGCCGGTTGATAAAGAGCCGATCGACCCGATGGTATTCTTCGATGCCGTGGTAGCCGCGTTAAAGTAAATTGCGCGTGTCCAGGTATTCGATGAGCATCCTGACGATGGGTGTGTTCGTAGACGGGCCTTTTTCGATCTTGCAGTTTTTTTGAAAGGCCCGTTCAACCTCAGCGCCTACTCAGTCTTGTGGCGGTCCGCTAATAATTCCTCATCAACTATTCGCCAGGGTGTTTCAGTGAGTTGGCCGCAAGGTTGGCACACCCAGGACCTGGCTCTTGAATGAGGACACCTATGAGCATCCGTATCTGGCATCAAAGTTTCACTGTTCTAAGCGACCTCGGTGCTTACGACGAAGCGTTGCGCGCACATTTTTCGCAAGGTTGCCCGCCCAGGCACGCAAATCCATATGCACGGGATGCTCCCAGGCACGTACCGCAACAACTATCCCGGCGATGACATCAAGTATTCAGCATTGCAGTACTTGCATGGCCTGCAGTTCATGGCGGCGGGCATCAACGCCCAGGATCAGGGGTTCGATGCCTACGCCATCAGTACGCTGCCGGAACCGGCGCTCAAGGAAACGCGCAGCCTGCTGGACATCCCAGTGGTGGGCTATGGCGAGTCCGCGATGCTGACCGCGTGCATGCTTGGTCGCACCTTCGGAGTGCTGGTGTTCATCAACGAATTGGTGGAACAGATTACTGAAAATGCCGCGCACCATGGTCTTGCCGGGCGGTTGACCGGGGTGCGGCATGTGGGCTTTCACTTTGCCGATGTGCTGGCGGCCTTTAGCGACCCCAGTGATCTGATCGAGCGCTTTCGGAGCGCCGCTCGTGGCCTGATCGCCCAGGGTGCCGAGGTGATCATTCCCGGGGAGGCACCCTCAATGTATTGCTGGCCACCCATGGCATCAACGCTGTCGATGGGGTGCCGGTACTCGATTCGCTCGGCGCCTGGGTCAAGCAGGCGGAAGCCATGGTCGACTTGCGTCGCGCCAATGGTACGAGCACCTGCAATCGTGGCTATTTCTCGGCTCAACCGGCGCCTGATCGTGTTCGGGAAGTCTTCGGGTTCTATGGCTTGTCCACACTTTTGCACGCTGGAGGCCCGGTATGAATCATTACGAATGCGACCTGCTGGTAATAGGGGGCGGGCTGGCGGGTTTTTGCGCAGCGCTGAGTGCGGCCCAGGCGGGGTTGCAGGTCGTAGTGCTGGAAAAGACCGCACAAACCGGCGGTTCGTCGGCCATGAGCGGCGGTTGCCTGGCCTTCGCCGGCACCGATCTGCAGCGCTTCCACGGCATTGAAGACTCCTCGCAACTGCTGTTCGATGACCTGGTGGATGTGGGCAAAGGTGAATGTGACGAGTCCCTGGTCAAGCTCTACACAGACCACCAACTGCAGACTTATCAGTGGCTCAAGGACAACGGGGTGGTGTTCGCCGATGTCATCGAGGCCGCCTCAGGGCAGTCGGTGCCACGGGTCCACAACGTCGATCCCGCCGACATGGTCCGCCAACTACAACTGGCCGCGCTCGCCACGAACAAGGTCGAGGTCTGGCTGCACAGCCGTGCCCGTCGCTCTGCTGCGCAACGAGGGTGGCCGGGTGGTCGGGGCCAGTATTGAGCGTAACGGTGAGCAGCAGCACGTCATGGCCCGCAGCGCTGTGCTGTTGGCCAGTGGTGGTTTTGTGCAGGACCGTGAGTTGATTCACCGTTTTGTCCCCCAGTACGACAATGCGGTATTTATCGGTGGCGAAGGCAATGAAGGCGACGGTCTGCGCATGGCCTGGGCCCTGGGCGCGGACGTGCGCGACCTGCCCTACATCAAGGGTACGTTCGGCAAACACCCGATGGACGAGCACAACCACCACGCCTGCCTGGCCGTTTACAAAGGCGCGATCGCGGTTAACCAGGACGGTCGGCGTTTTGTCGACGAGTCGCAGTCCTACAAGTTGCTCGGCGATGCGGTCATGCAGCAGACATTCGGCGTGGGTTACCAGATCCTCGACCAGGACGTCATGGACAGTGGTGACAACCAGGTCCGCATCCTCGATTTCACCAGGCGCCTGGAGGAGGGACTGTTCGTCGAGGCACAGACCCTTGAACAGCTGGCGCGCCTGATCGAAGTACCTGAAGACGTATTGCTGGCTGAAGTTGCCGCTTACAACGATGCCGTGCGCCAGGGGCTGCCACCGGCCTTCGGCCGTCAGCATCTGGTGCACCATCACGGCCAGTTGCGCACCCTCGAGCGTCCTCCTTTTTATGCCTACCCATCGACGGCTGCGGTGTTCGGCACCTATTGCGGGGTAATCGTGGACACGCAGTTGCGTGTGCTTGATGTGTTCGCCGAGCCCATCGAGGGCTTGCTGGCGGCGGGCGAGATGATCGGTGGCTTTCATGGTGCCGCTTACATGACCGGTTCGGCGTTGGGCAAGGCCGCCGTGTTCGACGCCTGGCCGGCGCCCGGGCACGCACTGCGAGCGAGGGCCGACCATGAAGATTCTTGTGCTGCTGGCGGGCGTAACGGATATCCGCTTCCCGCTGCACCCCATCAGTTTGAACAGCCAGGCGACGATCGATGAGCAAGGATCGCCCCGGCGCGTGCTCAGCCCGTTCGACGAGGCCGCGCTGGAAGTCGCGCTGAAATTGCGTGACGCCAGCGCCACGACACAGATCGATGTGTTGCTGTTGGAGGGCGCCAACACTGAAAACCTGATGCGCAGTGTCGCGGCGTTTCGTCCCGACTCATTGCACTGCCTGGAACTCAAACCCCTGCAACTGTGGGATGCCCGTCAGACGGCCGCGCAGATCGCCGGGCTGATCAAGCGTGATTACGGCGGGCACGAACTGGTGCTGGTGGGGCGTGAGCTTGGCGATCTGGATGAAGGCAGCATTGCGGTATTGCTGGCGCGCAAGCTCGGCAGATCACAGTTTTCAATGGCCCAGTCGGGCCAGTGGCAAGGTGAGCAACTGTGGCTGATGCGCGAGCGCGGCACCTGTGAAGAGTGGCTTGAGGTCGATCAGCCCTTGTTGGCGAGCGTGACCAATGATCGGCGCAACAAGCTGCGATACCCGCTCATGAAAAACGTCATGCAAGCCAAGCGCATGACCTTTCCCCCATGTCGCGGCGTCGGCCTCGGTGCGTGCCGGGTTGACCTTGTCACAGCTGCAAGCCGCGCCAGTCATCCCTCGTCTCGGTCAGTGTCGGCTATTGAGTGGGGACGTCGGACAGCAGGCCAAAGCGTTGGCTTGCTGGTTGAAAGAGCAAGGGGTCAATCCATGAGCAGAATCCTGGCAGTAATCCCCCAGGCCTGGGGCGCTCAGGCGCTGGAAGCCGCCCTGGGTGCAGCGCAACAGGTCAGTGCCGGGCAGGACTTCGCGGCGGTGCTGATCAGCAGCCAGCCCAGTGCGCAAGACGCCGAATTGGCGATGCGCGCCGGAGCCCGACAGGTGTACCAGTCTGTGCATGGGGCTTTAGGCGAATGTGACGAGCCGCAGGTGCTGGTCGCGGCGATTGGCGAAGCGCTACGGGCGATTCCCCGGCTCGGTGGTGAGGTGCCCTTGGTGTTACTGCCACCGGGGCCTCCTGGCGAAGAGCTTGCGGCATTGCTGGCCGACGCGCTCGATGGGCAGGCGTTGGGGCGTTGTGTCGCACTGCGATTCGAGAGCGAGCGACTTGTGGCTGAACGAGCGGCCTGGGGCGGGCGCATGCGTCTGTGCCTGCACGTCGACAGCGGTCCGGCGTTCGCCTGTCTACGGGCAGCCCGGCCACTGTTCAATGCGCAAGCCGAGGCCGATATTTTCACCATCGAATTACACGGCCAGCTGCCCAGGGCGCTGACCCTGGACCAGCGCCAAAGCGGTCAACAACTGCCGCCTCTGGAGGGCGCCAGACTGGTGGTGTCCGGTGGACGAGGGGTCAATGAACAGGGCTTTGTGTTGCTCGAGGAACTGGCGGTGAACCTAGGGGGGACACTGGGCGGCAGTTTGCCCGCGGTGGATGCGGGCATGGTCCCGGTGCTGCGCCAGGTGGGTGTCTCCGGCAAGTTCGTCAGCCCGCAGATCTACCTGGCGGTGGGGATATCTGGCACCCTGCAGCATCTGGCCGGGGTCAGCCTTGACAGCTGCATCGTGGCCATCAACCAGGACCCCGAGGCGGACATTTTCAAGGTCGCAAGCCTGGGCATCGTCGCCCCTTGGGAAACCATGCTGCCGGCTTTATTGGATGAGTTGCGCTAGGTTCCTGGGTACCGAAGAATCCATGCCAGTCCACGCCTGTGACTGGCATTGTTCATTGGGCAGCGCGGGGGCTAGACGAGCCCGCGTCGTCCCTGCTTTATCGAGATGCTTGCGCCCGACGCCGGGCGCCGTTGGGCATCCAGTGTGGCCAGGATGAAATCGATGAACGCGCGGGTGCGCGGTGCGATAAAACGCGCCTTGGGCGTCACCGTATAAAAGCTTCGGCTGCCGGTACTCCAGTCGGGGAATAGCTCCACCAGTTCGCCGCTTCGGATCAGCCCGTTGACGAACACGTCCAGCACGTAGATGACGCCTTGCTCGGCCAGGGCGGCCTGGATCAGCGCGTCGGTGCTGTTGAAGTGCAGGTCGCCACGGGGCGTCAGTTGGTGTTGCTCGCCGTCGCAGGTAAAGGTCCAGTCTGAGACGGTGTAGCGACCGGCGCCGAAAATACCCAGGCAGTGTTCAGGCTGCAGATCGTGCGGCTGTTCGGGCGTGCCGATCCGTTTGAGCAGTTCGGGCGCTGCGCAGGCTACGTAGTGCGCATGATAGAGCGGTCGGGCGACCAGGTCGGCATCGTTGACCGAGTCTATGCGAATCGCCACATCGGTGCCGGTGGCGATCAGGTCTTCAGCATGGTCGGTCTGGCGCAACGCCACGGACAAGCCGGGGTGTTGCGCGGTGAAGGCGGGCAATGCCGGACACAGCAAGGCACGGGCGAACGCCGCTGGCGACTCGATGCATAACTGTCCGCTGATCTCGCCCTTCTTCTGACGAACCTGAGCTTCCATATCGGCGACCAACTGCAGCACCTGGTTGCACTGCTCGAAATAACCTTCGCCATCGTCGGTCAAGCGCAACGAGCGGGTGTTACGCGATAACAAGGACACCCCCAGGTAATCCTCCAGCTTGCGCACGCTTGCGGTCACGGTGGCATTGGCGATATCCAGCGACTCGGCGGCGCGGCTGAAACTGCCGCATTCCACCACGCGCACGAAGACTTGCATTGCCCAGAGTCTGTCCATCGGTTTTCACCTTTTTCTAATAGCCCATTAGCCGCGTCAGGCTCGAACCCAGGGGCAGCGATTTCTATAGTACCAGCCACCAAGAGAGGAACTACCCATGGCTGAATTAAACTTCGATCTGATTGTGGTGGGCTGCGGTGTTGCCGGCTTATCGGCAGCGGTGGCGGGCGCCGAACGGGGCCTGCGCGTGGCCGTCCTGGAACGGGCAAGTCGTGAAGAGCGGGGCGGGCAAAGCCGTTTCACTGAGGCTTATCTGCGAATGAAGAGCCATACCGAGGTGACCGACGATTTCGACGTATTCCTGGCCGAGCATTCCGGGTATTACCAGGACCCGGATTTTGTCGCCGAAACCCTCGCCGACCGCGCTGACTGGTCGGCACAAACCCGCGCACTGGGTTCCGTTGATGCCAGTGTGATCGGCACTTTTGCCGAACAGGTGCCAGGCACCATTGAATGGCTCAAGAGCCACGGCGTAAAGTTTGATTTCCTGCCAACCCAATTCTTGACCAGCACCCAGCCACGGCTGTTACCGGTCGGCGGCGGCGAGGCGATCGTCGAAGCCCTGGCGGCAAAAGCCGAGGCCCTGGGCGCGGAGTTTTTCTATGAAACCTCCGGGCGTGAACTATTGACCGAAGGTTATGCCAGGGTCCTGGGCATTCGCGCCCTTTCTCGCCAGCAGGGCGATCTGGTTTTTCGTGGTGCGGTGGTACTGGCCAGCGGTGGCTTTGAAGGCAATACCGAAATGCTCAGCCGCTACCTTGGGCCGCGTTCGGTGTATCTGCGCCCGGTGTGCAAGGGTGCCTATTACAACCGCGGTGAAGGTATCCAGATGGCGCTGGACGTCGGCGCTGCGGCCAGTGGCGATTACGGCAGTTATCACGCCGAACCCGTGGACCCGCGTTCGGGCATTTCCGAGCCGTCGATTTTCGTTTTCCCCTACGGCATCCTGATCAACAAACAGGGGTTGCGCTTCACCGACGAAGCACCGGGTACCGTGGATGCCTGGTACGAACGGGTCACGCGCCAGATCTATCAACAGGATGAAGGCATTGCCTGGGTCATTCTCGATCAGAAGGTCAAGGACGTCCCTAACTACCGCCTGGCGATCCGCACCGATCAGGCCGCGATCGAAGGGGCTACCCTGGCCGAACTGGGCGCCAGACTGGGTGTTTGCCCAAGCACATTGCAAGACACCGTGAGCCGCTTCAACGCCGCCTGCGTGCCCGGGGACTACAAACCCCTGCAGCTCGATGGCGTGGCCACCGCTGGCCTGGTGCCGCCGAAAAGCAACTGGGCACTGCCGTTGGATGCCGGCCCGTTCTTCGCCTACCCGATTATTTCCGCCAACGTGTTCACCTTTGGTGGTCTCAAAGTGGATGAGCGCGCCCAGGTGATCAACGCCGACGGCCAGCCGATCGGCAACCTCTACGCTGCCGGCGAAACCGTGGGCTTGTATTTTGGCAACTACGCAGGCGGCACTTCAGTCCTCAAAGGCTTGGTGTTCGGCCGCTTGGCGGGCCAGGCCGCGATGCAGCAGCGGGGTGCTCAATGAAAATTGCCGTGGTGACCGGTGCCGGCGGGGCCATTGGCAGTGCCGTATGCAAGCTGCTGAGCAGTGAAGGTTATCAGGTCGCAGCACTGGACTTGGCCGAGCCTCGGGTGCTGGGCCCGAACATGCGTTTCTATTCGTGCGACGTGGCTTCGCGCATCGCCGTGCGCGATGTGGTCGAGCAGATCGAAGATGACCTTGGGCCTATCACCGCGTTGGTCAATGTCGCGGGGGTCCTGTCCACGGGTAGCGCGCTGGAGCTCAAGGTCTCCGAGTTCGAGCGGGTAATGCGGGTCAATGTACAGGGCACGCTCATTCCTTGTCAGCTGATCGGCCAACTGATGGCCGAGCGCAAGCAGGGCAGCATCGTCAATATCGGTTCGGTGGTCGGCAAGAACGGTGGCAATGCGCGACCGTGGCTGGATGCAAATGAACAGGCGCGGGCCGGTGGCGTCGCTTATGGCATGTCCAAATCGGCGGTGCACACCATGACCCTGTTCCTGGCCAAGGAACTGGCGAGTGCCGGGGTTCGGGTCAACGCGGTGGCCCCAGGCCCGATCGCCACTGAAATGACCACATCCTTTCCAGACAATCTGCGCGCACTGATCCCGTTGGGGCGTATGGGCCGCGCCGAAGAAGTGGCGTTCGCCGTCAGCTTCATGCTGTCGGACAAAGCAGGATTTATCAGCGGGAAAATCCTCGATATCAACGGTGCACTGTGGTGCGACTGATTAAAACCAAGGGAAAAGCACGATGAAAAGTATTTATCTGGTTCTGGACATGCAAAACGATCTGGTTCACCCCGACGGCGCCAGTGGTAAAGGCCCGCTGGGCGAGCAGGTGCGCAGCCGCGAAGTGATCGCCCGCACCGCAGCGGCCATTGCCAAGGCACGCAGCGAAGGCATTGCGGTAGCGTATATACGGGTAGCGTTTTCCGATGACCATCGCGAAGCCAATCCCGCGTCCCAGGTGTTCGGCGCCATCGCAAAGAATGGCATTTTGAAAAAGGACGCCTGGGGCGGCGCGGTCCATGACGAGCTGGCACCCTCGGCTGACGAGTGGAACATCGTCAAGCACCGGGTTTCACCCTTCTATGGCACTTCCCTTGAAGTGCTGTTGCGCCGTGAAGGTATCGAGCGCATCTACTGCAGCGGGGTCAGTACGCAAGCGGTGGTCCAGGCCACGGTACGCGACGCCCATGACCGTGATTTTGATGTGGTGGTGTTGGAGGACTGTTGCGCATCGCCGTCGGCGCAGGAGCATGAGAACTCCATGGCCAGCATCGCGCGCTTTTGCACCAGCATTAACTCGGCCGTCGCTTTCGACTGATTGCCAGATTCCACCGGGACTCGCCGCTGAGGCGATCCCGGCCTCTCTTGAAACCCGCCATTTGCCGGGTCCAGTCATTGCGTCTTTTACTGGGCGCCGGACTCGTCCACCGACATTTTTTTCAGTCGATAATCCAGTTGTGCACGACTCAGTCCTAACAGCGTGGCCGCGCGCGAGATGTTGTTTTCGCTCAGCTGCATTGCCACTTCGATATACACCTCCTCGATCTGACTCAGGCGTACCGGCCCACGCTGCAGCGTGCGTTGTGCGACCGCGAGCAGCTGGTCATGGCTTGCATGGTCCTGTTGCGCCAACCCCACGCTGGGTGCGTCGACGTCGGGCATGCGAATGCCGATGGCCGGGCCGCTGTCCCAGCTAACGGTACCGATACGTTCGAGCTGCCCGCCCAGGGCATCGAGTCCCGAGAGATGCCGAAGATCAAGCATGTCACCGTCGTCGGAGAGGATGATGGCCCGCTCGATGACATTCTCGAACTCGCGAATATTACCGGGCCAGTGGTAATCCAGAATGACTTGCAAGGCTCTGGGCGCCACACCGGTCAAGTGACGACCGTGCAAGGCACACAATTTGCGCATTACCGTGTCGAGCAATAAGGGCAAGTCGTCCTTGCGTTCGCGCAGGGGGCGATGGTGATCGGAAACACGTTGAGCCGATAGAACAAGTCACTGCGAAAACGCCCGGCCTTGACCGCCTTGGCGAGGTCTTCGTTGGTCGCGGCGATGACCCGCACGTCGACCTTGATGGTTTTATTGCTGCCCAGTCGTTCCAGGTCACCGCTTTGCAGCACGCGCAGCAGTTTGCCTTGGGCGGTCATGCTCAGGGTGGCCACCTCGTCGAGGAAGATCGTTCCGCCATGGGCAATTTCAAAACGCCCCGGACGCGGGTCAGTTGCACCGGAATAGGCACCGCGCTGCACGCCGAACAGTTCTGACTCGATCAGTTGCTCGGGGATGGCCGCACAGTTGATTTCAATAAACGGCGTGTTTGCCCGCAGGCTGTTGGAGTGCAACTCGTGGGCGAACATTGTTTTACCGACTCCGCTCTCACCCAGCAGCAGCACAGTGGCATTGGTGCCTGCTACGCGCAGGACTTTATGCATGGCAATGTGGTAGGCGGCGGAACTGCCCACCGGGCGCCCGAGCTCGGTCACCGAGGGTTGGCTCTCCTCCAGCCCGAAAGGCGAGGAGGCCGCCTTGACGGCGGGGTTGTTAACCGGCTTGGCCGGTTGTGTCCGACGATGGTCGGTTACCCGTGGCTGGAAGTATTTGAGGTCGTCTTCGGTGTTGTCCCAGTCCTCGACCGGCTTGACGATCACCCGGCACAGATCATGTCCGCAGCCCTGGCACTGGGTCTCCCTGGCCAGCAGGCGACGACCCATCAGGCGGCTCATGAACCCCGAACTGTAGCCCACCTCCATCCAGCAAATAGGGTCTGTGCTGACCCCGTTGGCGGCGATATGCACGTCACTTTCGACCGAGCGTTTCCAGGTGAACTCGCCGTATTTGAAGCCCTTGGCGTGATCGAACTCAATGCACACCGGTGCGACTTCGACGATGCCGGACAAGGCGTGCAACTGGCCCCCAGCCGCCGCGATGTCCAATTCATTACCCGTGCCGCGGGCCTGGATGGCCAGGTCGGCATCGCGCTGGCCCGTCAGGTAGCCGACCCGTGTCAACAGGCCGCGGGTGAACTCCACGCCGTTGCTTTCCAGCAGCTCCTGACGCAAGGCCCCGAACGCCTCGACATGCATCAGCATCATGCGTTTATCGCCCAGCCAGATCAGTCCCTCCTTGGGATTGAAGTACAGCCGGTCGACCAGGTCCTGCATGTCCGGGAAGCGCAGGTCGGTAATGATGTTGATGCCATTGCGATTACGCGACTGCCGCGAACGCGCTTCGCTATCGATTGGAGGAGTAGTCATCAAATGAGCCTGTGTTTTTGTTATAGAAGGCAAGTAGCGATATCCGATGCCAGACGCGTGCCAGAAATGTCATGAGCGCACTCACTGGCTGAGCGCACTGAAACACAAGCTGCCTTGGGTGCGCTATCCATTCACTGCACTGCAGTCGATTTAATTTCCTCTGCCCGGGATTGACGAAAATCCTTGAATGAAATTCGGAATTTTCGAATTTTCATAAATCCACCTGCTTTGGTGAAAACACTGATTGCGCACGGACAGTCATCACTGGTCGGCTGTATATCGTTGATTAATAAAGAATAAATATTTACTTTTTCTGATATTCAATGCTGGCACAGCGCTTGCTCTTGTCCCTTCAACAGCTGTTCTTCAAAGCGTCACCAGAAAGAACAGAACAACAAAAACAAGATGAGGTGCAGGCAAGTGGCAGAAATTCACTCGTTGGCCTACGCAGGATTTGGTGTAAGCGACCTGGATAAGTGGCAGTGGCTGGCTACTGACATTATCGGCATGCAGGTGGCCAAACGCGACGAGCAGGGCCTGACATTGCGCATGGATGAATACGCCCAGCGATTCTTCCTGGAGAGCAATCCGGTCGACGACATCCTGGTGGCAGGCTGGCAATTTCGCAGCGAGCAGGAGCTTGAGAGTTATGTCGGCGAACTGCGTGAAAAAGATATTCCGGTCGAAGTGCTGTCCAGGGAGATGTTGCAGCGGCGCATGGTCGAGAAGGCATACAGCATCCAGGACCCGAACGGTTTTACTCACGAATTTTTCTTTGGCCACAGCGAAGCAGGCCTGAACGACGCGTTTCGTTCCAAAGTGCTCAAAGGCGGTTTCGTCACCGGCGACCTGGGCATCGGCCACCTCCTGCCGTTTGCCAAGAACGGGCCGCAAACCGTGAACTTCTACAAGGATGTCTTGAAGCTGCGAGTCAGTGATTACATCCGCGAGGAAGTGCAACCGGGCATCGTGGTGGACGCTACGTTCTTCCACACCGCCACGGGCCGCCACCATTCCATCGCCACCGCCCAGGCGCCCAGCCCCAAGGTGCTCAACCACTTCATGGTCCAGGTGCAGAACATGGACGACGTCGGCCTGGCCTACGACCGCTGCATCAAGGCGGGCATCCCGATCATTCTCGAACTCGGTCATCACCCGAACGACAAAACCTTTTCTTTCTATGCCCAGACCCCTTCGGGTTTCAACTTTGAAATGGGTTGGGGTGGCGTCGTCATTGACGATCAACATTGGGAAGTGAAGGCGTTCAACAAAATGAGCGACTGGGGTCACAAACGCAACTTCGTTCTCTGATCCGCGGCGGGCTGCCGGCCTGGTCACGCAGCAATCACGTCTGTGGGCCACCCATGCCTGCGACACAGTGAGGTTTTCCAGATGTTAAACGCCATTCAATCAAGTAGTACGCCAGCAGTGATTGCGCCGACGGTAGCCACCGCTGATTTCTGTAAGGGCATGCGCCATCTGGCCGGTGCCTGTGTGGTGATCGCCAGCGGCAGTGACAACGAGAGAGCCGGGCTGACGGCGACGGCGGTGTGTTCGATCACCGCCGACCCGCCGCGGTTGCTGATCTGCGTGAACCGCAATGTTCGGGCCCATGAAGTGATTCAGCGCGCCGGCGCTTTCAGCATCAACGTGCTGGCCCATGACCAGGAG
The DNA here is from genome assembly GCF_016651255.1 of Pseudomonas sp. TH10. Lineage (GTDB taxonomy): Bacteria > Pseudomonadota > Gammaproteobacteria > Pseudomonadales > Pseudomonadaceae > Aquipseudomonas. The sequence continues at coordinate 19,314 of NZ_JAEKEG010000090.1, read as the reverse complement.
TTCATTGCCAAGCGCTTTGCCGGAATGGTCGAAGGGGTCAGCGGCGAGGAGCGCTTTGCTCAGGGTTGCTGGGAGTCGGGGGTCACCGGAGTGCCGTTGCTCGAAGACGCCTTGGTGAGTTTCGAGTGCCGCCTGGAGCAAGTGATTCCGGCCAGCACCCACGACATGTTTATCGGCGAGGTGGTCGGCGTCCGGGGCTTGCAAGAGCAGGACGGCCCCCTGGTGTACTTCAACAGCAGGTTCGCTGCGCTCAAGTGAAGCCCTGACGGCTTGCGACATGCAGACAAAACAATAAACAAGAGATCACAGACCTATGAACAACTTCGTCAAGCCAACCGAGACCGTGGATATCCAGGCGACCCCAAGCGAAGCGCAATTGCTGGAGCGCGCGCGGGGATTGATTCCGATGCTGATGGAAAAAGCCGAGTCAGTGGAAAAGAACCGGATGGTGTCCAGTCAGACCATCGAGGCGTTTGTCGACGCCGGTTTCTTCAAGATCCTGCAGCCAAAGCAATATGGCGGCTGGGAGATGGCGCCCGCGGTGTTCTACAAGGTCCTGATGGAATTGGGTCGCGGCTGCTGCAGCAGCGCCTGGAACATGATGATCCTGGGTATCCACCAGTGGGAATACGGTTCGTTGCCAGAGCAGGCTTGCATGGATGTCTGGGGTGACGACAACGCGGTCATCACTGCCTCGTCCTACCCGCCATTCGGCAAGGTAGAAGAGGTCGAGGGTGGCTACAACATCAGCGGCACGTGGAAAACCTCCAGCGGTTGCGATCACGGCAAATGGGCGTTTCTCGGTGGCCTGCGGCGTGATGCCGGCGGTCAGGTGATCGATCGCCTGTCGATGCTGGTGCCGAGCTCGGCGTGGGTCATTGAAGACGATTGGCATACCTTCGGCCTGGCCGGTACCGGTAGCAAGAGCCTGGTGATCAAGCATGCCTTCGTGCCGTATCACCGCGCACACAGCCTGATCCAGTACACCTATAGCGAGCGTCCGGCGAACTACCTGTACCCCTTCAACCAGATCTTCTTCGGCGCCGTTTCGGCCCTGCTCGTGGGCATGGCCCAGGGCGGGATCGATGAGTACATCCGGCAGATGAGTGTGCGCACCAACACCACCGACGGCGCAGGGGCGGCATTGAGCCCGTACGTCAAGGATCGGCTGGGCAATGCGGTGGTCCGGGTGCGCTCGGCCCGTGCGCGGCTCTTGCAAATGCTGGCCGAGAGCAGCGAATACGTCGAGCGCCGTGAACTGGTGCCGGCCTTCGACCGAGTGCACTACATGCTCGACATCGCCCGGGTCGGTCGCGACTGCGAAGAGGCTGTGATGCTGCTGTTCAAGGCCACCTCGGCCCGCGGTATTTACCTGAACAACCCACTGCAGCGAATCCTGCGCGACGTGATCGCCGCGTCTAACCACATTACCCAGAATGCCGATGACACGGCGGGCATGCTCGGCGCCTATCTGTTGGGGCAGCAACTGCCACCGATGATATTCGGCCTGGACCCTGTGTCGCTCACCGACTGAATCGCTGGATCGGGAGGAAGGCATTCCTCCCGACGAGACCCGCTACCGCTCCCTCGGCGGTCACTCATAAAACAAAATCGGCTTAATGTCGCAGAGGTCTTTTAATGTCCATACATCAGAACCGAGCATCCGGTTGTGTCCGTTCGGCTGCCCAGCGTCCACGGTTGACCCGCCTGGCTGCGGCTTTAATCGGCTGTTCAGTATTGTCCAGCGCGCAGGCGATGGAGTTCGATACCGGAACTTCCGACCTGAAGGTGCGCTTCGATACCAACGTCAAATACTCCAACGCCTGGCGCGTCAAGGACCAGCACGACAAACTGGTCGCGGACTCGAACCTGGACGATGGCGACCGCAATTTCGACAAGGGCATGATTTCCAACCGCCTGGACCTGTTCTCGGAATTTGACCTCTCCTACCAGAAGATCGGCGCGCGCGTCAGCGGCGCGGCCTGGTACGACGATGTGTACAACAAGGGCAACGACAACGACTCGCCGGGTACTGCCAACGCCTACAGCGTACGGTATGACCGGTTCACGAAAGATACTCGCGACTTGCACGGGCGGGACGCGGAGTTCCGCGATGCGTTTGTCTACGCGAACTACGATCTGGGCGAGGAAATGTGGGGCGTGTCGCGGTTGGGCCAACACTCGTTGCTCTACGGTGAAAGCCTGTTCTACGGCGGCAACGGTATCGCCGCAGGCCAGCAACCGATCGATGCGGTACGCGCGCTGACCGTCCCCAACTCACAATTCAAGGAGCTTGGCCTCCCGGTCAAGCAGTTCTCCACGCAACTGCAGATCACACCGACCGTCTCCGTCGGTGGCTACTACCAGTTCGAGTGGGAACGTACACGAATTCCAGGGGCGGGCAGCTATTTCAGCCCGGCGGACCTGCTTGACGAAGGCGGTGAAAGGATCGTTGTGGGGCGCTTGTCGAATGGCGCACCTGCGGCCTCGTTCTATCGCGGCGATGACATCGAAGCCCGCGACAGCGGACAGTGGGGCGTGCAACTGCGTTACCGCTCCGAGGCCCTGGATACCGACTTCGGCCTGTACGCCATCAACTACCACGACAAGAACTTCCAGACGCAGCTGCGTCCCGGGGTGGGGGCGGGCAGTCGTGCGGACCAGATCGGCGAATACATGCTGGTGTTCCCCGAGGACATTCGTGCCTATGGCTTCAGTGCCAATCGTGGGTTTGGCGACATCAACGTCGGTTTCGAAGCCTCTGTCCGCGATAACGCACCGTTGGTCAGCCTGACCATGACTGACCTGGCGGGCAACGGCGACAACGACGGCAATCCGCTGTACGCGGTTGGCCGTACCGCTCATGCCCAGGTCAACATGATCTACATCATGCCGACCGGGACGTTCTGGGACACCGCCAGCCTGCTGGGTGAGCTGGCCTGGAACCGCAGGCTGAGCGTCGACAAGAACCAGGACAATCTCGACCCCAACGGCACCCGTGATGCCACGGCGATTCGGCTTGCGTTTTCGCCGACTTACTTCCAGGTCTTCGATGGTGTCGACCTGACGGTACCGATGGGTTTGAGCTACGGCATCGACGGCCGCTCCTCGGCGGTGGGCGGGTTCAGCCAGAGCAAGGGCGGAGACTACAACGTCGGCCTGACGGCGGATTACCTGAAGTCGGTCACCTTCACCCTGGCCTACACCGGCTACTACGGTCCCTCGGCGCCGATCAATATCGGCGGGATCAAAACCTTCAAACAGACCAATGCTGACCGGGATTTCCTGTCCTTCAGCGTGTCCCATACATTCTGAGTAACGGCCATGACCAACAACAAGATCGCTCAGCTGTTGACCTGTTTCACCTTGTCCATGTCCGTGGCGTGCGCCTACGGGGCGGTCAGCGCGGCAGACGCTCAGGCATTGAATTCCACCCTGACTCCCCTCGGGGCCATACGTGCCGGCAACGCCGACGGCAGTATCCCGGCGTGGACCGGGGGTACTCCACGGTGCCGGCGGGTTATCAGCAGGGGCACCGGGCCTACGACCCATTCGCTCAGGACAAGCCGCTGTACACCATCACTGCCGCCAACCTGGCCAAGTACCAGGACAAACTCGGCGCCGGTGTGATTCAACTGTTCAAGGACAATCCGCAAACCTTCCGCATCGACGTATACCCCACACGCCGCACGGCATCGGCGCCGCAGTGGGTGTATGACAACACCCTGAAAAATGCCACGCACGCCTCGCTCGAAGGTGACGGCCTGATCGTCAAGGGTGCCTACGGAGGGGTGCCGTTCCCGCTGCCCAAATCCGGCATCGAAGTGCAGTGGAACCACCAGCTGCTATGGCGCGGTGACGCCACCAAAGGCAAGTACAAGGTCTGGACGACGACCGCCGATGGTCAGCGCGTGTTGGCCACCGCCGCAGAGGACAATGCGCAGTATCCGTACTACTACAAGGACGGTTCGGTGGAGACCGCCGGGCCGAACTTCATGATGGCTATTCAACTGACGTATGCACCGGCCTTCCGGGCGGGTGAAGCGTTGATGGTGCACAACGTGACGGATTACGTGCAGGGCCGCACCCTGTGGCAATACCTGTCGGGTCAGCGCCGGGTGCGTCGTGCGCCGAGCATCAATTTCGATACGCCCAACTCGGTGGCGTCGGGCGTCAATTTCGTCGATGAAAACTACGGTGGCACCGGATCGCCTGAGCGCTTCGACTGGAAGCTGATCGGCAAGAAAGAAATGATCATTCCGTACAACAACAACCAATTGCTGGCCAACGCCGATGAAAAAGTCATGGGCCAGCGTCACGTCAATCCGGACTACATGCGCTGGGAGCTGCATCGGGTCTGGGAAGTCGAGGCCACCCTCAAGGCCGGCAAGCGTCATGCCGTGCCCAAGCGCAAGTATTACTACGACGAAGACAACTGGGGTAACGCGATGATCGATGGCTGGGATGCCGAAGGCACCCTGTGGCGCACGTCGCTGTCGACGCCCTTCGTAGCGCCGGATATCCCGGCCACGGTGAACTACTGCACCGGCTTCTTCCATGACCACCGGACCAAGGCCTGGATGTACAACTGTGCAATGGGCGACGCGGGCAATGAGCAATACGCAATCACCGAGCGTCGACGTGAAAGCTTCTTCTCGCCGGAGTCGCTGACCAAGATGAGCGCACGCTGATGTTTGTGGCGGGTTCTTCCTTCCCGGAGGGGCTCGCCTGTCTTACCGGAGGTATGCAGTGAATAAAAATAAATGTGCATTGGCGAGCCTGCTCTGCGTCAGCTTGATCGCCGGACTGGTGTTGACCGCCAGCGCCGGCTCAAGAAACGTCGCCGATACGCTGGAGCAAACCGCCACGGTTTCGGCATTGGCCAACCGTTTTGCGTTCAACGCCGCTGCGATGGCGGGTGAGCGTCTGGTGGTGGCCGGCATGCGCGGCACCATCCTCTACTCCGACGACCAGGGCCAGCAATGGCGGCAAGCCAGCGTTCCGGTCTCGGTCAGCCTGACCGGTATCTGCTTTGCCGATGCCGCCAATGGTTGGGCAGTCGGCCATCGCGGGGTGATTCTCGCCACCCGCGATGGCGGCGCGCACTGGACCCGGCAACTGGATGGCGTGCAAGTCGCGCAGTCGATTTTGCACGTGCGCCAGGATCCTGAGCGGATCGACGAGGCGCGCCGCCTGGTGGCCGAAGGCGCTGACAAACCTTTTCTGACCGTACAGTGCATGGGCGATGGTCGGGTGTTGGCTCTGGGCGCTTACGGCTTGGCATTCAGCACGAAAAACGCCGGACAGAGCTGGCAGCCGGCGCTGGCATTGCTCGATGGCAGCGATTCACTGCACCTCAACGCGGTGCAGGTCCTCGGTGGGCGGGTGTATGTGGCCGGGGAGCAGGGCGCGTTGCTGCGAGTGAACAATGACTTGCAGGGATTCACCCGTTTTGCCAGCCCTTATGAGGGCAGCTTCTTTGGCCTCTTGGCCACGCGCAACAACAGTCTGCTGGCCGTGGGTTTGCGCGGGCATGTGTTGCGCTCCGTCGATCAGGGCAGTAGTTGGCAGCCTGTAAACCTGGCGTCGACCAAGAGCCTGACGGCGGCCACCGAATTGCGCGACGGCTCGCTGCTGTTGGCGGATGAGTCGGGGCAGGGCTGGCTCAGCCGTGATGACGGTCGCAGCTTCCGTGCGGTATTGCCCGAAGAACGCTTCCCGTTGATCGCACTGCTGGCGCTGTCCGATGGCGGCAGCCTGGCCGTGGGCACCCATGGCATCACTCGTTTCCTGCCGAGCGCTCTGCGCTGAGTCGGCCGGTATTGAAGAAGGTTACTTACGATGGCTATCAGCAATTCCGATGGCTTCACCGCTATCGCTTCCCTGGCGGATTTCGATAAACATTCCGGTAATCGCCTGGAGCGGGTGTTGTTCAACCACCGTTTCCTGGTCGTCGGCTTCTGCCTGCTTGTCACGGTGCTACTCGCGATAGCGGCCAGCCAGGTACGGCTCAATGCCAGCTACCTGAAAACCATTCCCGCCCATCATCCCTTCACTCTCAACTACCTGGAGCATGCCCGCGACCTCAAGGGCGCCGGCAACGCGATAAGGGTGGCGGTGGCGATGCGGGACGAGGGCGATATTTTCAACGCCCACTACATGGAAACACTGCGCCAACTCAACGATGAGTTGTATCTGGTCAACGGTGTCGACCGCGCCTTCATGCGCTCACTCTGGACCCCGGCGACCCGCTGGCAGGGCGTGACTGAAGAAGGTTTCGATGGTGGACCGGTAGTCCCGGATGGCTTTGATGGTGGCGCACAAAGCCTGGAAAGCCTGCGGGACAACGTCGAGCGTTCGGGAGAAACGGGCCAACTCGTGGCGGGTGACCTGCGCTCGAGCATCATCTATTTGCCCCTGTTGGAAATCGACCCCAAGACTGGTCAGTCCCTGGACTACAAACAACTGTCGGACAGCCTGGAAACTCTACGCAGTACGTACTCACAGCGCGGTGTCGACATCCACATCATCGGTTTCGCCAAAGTGATGGGCGACCTGATCGATGGCCTGTACGCGGTGCTGGGGTTTTTTGCGGTGGCGGTGTTGATCACCAGTGCGATCCTCTACCAATTCACCCGTTGCGTGCGCAGTACGCTGGTGGTGCAAGGCTGCACGTTGATTGGCGTGATCTGGCTGCTAGGTCTGTTGCCGCTGCTGGACTATGAGCTCAACCCCTATTCGATCCTGGTACCGTTCCTGGTCTATGCCATTGGCGTGAGCCACGGCGCGCAAAAAATGAATGGCATCATGCAGGATGTCGGGCGCGGCACTCACAAGTTGATCGCCGCCCGCTACACCTTTCGCCGCTTGTTCGCCGCGGGCATCACCGCATTGCTGGCGGACGTCGTGGGCTTCGCGGTGCTGACCATTGTCGATGTGCCGGTCATCCAGGAACTGGCGCTGATCGCCAGTTTGGGCGTGGGCATCCTGGTGTTCACCAACCTGGCCTTGCTGCCGATCATGCTCTCGTTTACCGGTGTTTCACCGGCTGCGGCGGCCCGTAGCCTCAAACATGAAACCCTGGCTGAAGGGCAATCTGCATCATCGCTGGTGCGGCTGTTCGAGCGCTTCACCGGTCGAGGTGCGGCGCGACTGGCGATTGGCGTGGCGGTCGCTGTCGCGCTGGGCGCGTTGTGGATGGGCAAGGACTTGAAGGTCGGTGACCTCGACCCCGGGGCGCCGGAATTGCGCGCCGATTCGCGCTACAACCTGGATAACCGTTTCATCATCGAGCATTACCAGGCCAGCAGTGACGTGTTCGTGATCATGGTCGAAACCCCGGCCGGAAAGTGCGTCGATTACTCGATCCTGCGTAAGGTCGAAGAACTGGAATGGCGCCTGCGCGAATTGCCTGGCGTTGAAACCACCAAGTCCATCGCCGGGCTGTCACGCAAGATTAACGTCGGGATGAACGAGGGCAACTTCAAATGGGACGAGTTGCCACCCAACCAGTCGATGATCAACGCGGCGGCCATGCGCTCACCGCGCGAGCTGTTCAACGGCACTTGCAGCCTGCTGTCGATCTACGCCTACCTCAAGGATCACAAGGCCGACACGCTTGAGTCGGTGGTCCAGGCGACGGCCGCCTTTGCGGAAAAATACAACGACGAGCAAGCCACGTTCCTGATGGCTGCTGGCAATGCCGGGATCGAAAGTGCGACCAACATCGTGGTCAAAAGCGCCAACACGCGGATGTTGCTGGGGGTGTACCTGGTGGTGTCGCTGCTGTGCTTCATTGCCTTTCGTTCCTGGCGTGCGGTGCTGTGCGCCGTGTTGCCATTGATCCTCACGTCCTTGGTGGCCGAGGCCTTGATGGTGCAATTGAACATGGGACTGAAAGTGGCGACCTTGCCGGTAGTGGCGCTGGGCGTAGGCATCGGCGTCGACTACGCGCTGTACATCCTCAGTGTCACGCTGTTCTGGCTGCGCCGTGGCGAAAGCCTGGCAATGGCCTATCGGCAGGCATTGATGTTCACCGGTCGGGTGGTGGTCTTCACCGGGCTGACGCTGTCCCTGGGCGTCGTCACCTGGGTGTTCTCGCCGATCAAGTTCCAGGCCGACATGGGCGTGCTGCTCACCTTCATGTTCCTGTGCAACATGCTGGTTGCGCTCATCCTGGTGCCCGCATTGGCCTGCTATCTGCTCCAGCCGATCAAACCCGTGGCGCAGCCGGCCACCTCTCTCAAGGAAATCTCTGTATGAACTCGGGCATTCCATTGGCCGACACCCGGTTGAGCGATCCGCTGAGCATGGCGACAGCCCGCCTGGCGCTGGACACGGCGTTGCAACACGCCTGCAACCACGGTTGGCGGGTCAGCGTCGCGGTGCTGGACGGGGGCGGGCATCTGCTGGCCTTCGGTCGAAGCGCCGGGGCGCCCCTGCACACCATCGACCTGGCCCAGGACAAGGCACTGACCGCCGTGTCCTTCGCCTTGCCCACCGCCGATGTCGGCAAGCGCTTGCGGGATGCCCCCGACCATGTCCGCCAGTGTTTGATTCTGCGGCCACGACTGGTGCCCATGGGCGGGGCATTGCCCCTGCACCTGGGCGATCGCCTGGTCGGTGCCATCGGCGTTTCCGGCGCCAGTGAGGAGCAGGATTGCGACTGTGCAAAGGCGGGCTACGACGCCATCACCGACCCCCGGCAGCGCTGATTTTTATCAAAGGACAGGAGTTTTACGTGAACCATTCAAGCGTCGACACGCAACAACTGGGCGACAAACTATTCAATGCGCTGATCGAAGCGCAGGCCATCGCGCCGCTGACCGAAAGCCATCCGGACTTGACCCTGGAGCAGGCCTACCAGATCCAGCAACACCTGATCGCCCGCCGCCTTGCCGGCGGTGAGCGGATCATCGGCAAGAAAATCGGGGTCACCAGTCAGGCGGTGATGGACATGCTCGGCGTGCGGCAGCCGGATTTCGGTCAGTTGACCGATGCCATGGTCGTCGACCAGGGCGCCAGCGTGGCCATGGCCGGGCTGATCCAGCCCAAGGCCGAGGGCGAAATTGCCTTCGTCCTCAAGCACGATCTGTCAGGTCCCGGCATCACCGTCGCCGATGTATTACGGGCTACAGAAGGGGTGATGGCGTGTTTCGAGATCGTTGATTCGCGTATCCGTGACTGGAAAATCAAGATCCAGGACACGGTGGCGGATAACGCTTCGTGCGGCGTTTTTGTGCTCAGTGATCGCCTGGTCAGCCCGCGTGAGTTGGACCTGTACACAACCGGCATGGTGCTGGAGAAAACGGCCGGATCGTCGGTACCGGCGCCGGGGCCGCGACCATGGGCTCACCCGCCATTGCCGTGGCGTGGCTGGCCAATACCTTGGGCCGGCTGGGGATGAGCCTCAAGGCTGGTGAAGTGATTCTGTCCGGTGCGCTGTCGGCGATGGTGCCCGTGGTGGCCGGGGATAATTTGCGAGTGAGCATTGCTGGTATTGGCAGTTGCTCAGTGCGTTTCGACTGAGGTTGCACAACATCATGAACAACAAATTGAAAGTCGCCATCATCGGTTCCGGCAACATCGGCACCGACCTGATGATCAAGATCCTGCGTAACGCCAAGCATCTGGAAATGGCGGTGATGGTTGGCATCGACCCGGCCTCGGACGGCTTGGCCCGCGCCTCGCGCCTGGGCGTGGCGGTGACCCATGAAGGCGTTGAAGGCCTGACCCGCATGGACATCTTCAAGGACATCGACTTCGTCTTCGATGCAACCTCGGCCGGTGCCCACGTCAAGAATGACGCATTCCTGCGCTCGAGCAAACCTGGTATCCGCCTGATCGACCTGACCCCGGCAGCCATCGGCCCGTACTGCGTACCGGTAGTGAATCTGGAGCAGAATCTGGATCAGCTCAACGTCAACATGGTCACCTGCGGTGGCCAGGCGACGATCCCGATGGTCGCGGCCGTATCGCGCGTGGCCAAGGTGCATTACGCCGAAATCGTCGCCTCGATCGCCAGCAAGTCCGCCGGCCCCGGCACCCGCGCCAACATCGACGAGTTCACCGAGACCACGTCTAAAGCCATCGAAGTGATCGGCGGCGCCGCCAAGGGCAAGGCGATCATCGTGATGAACCCGGCCGAGCCGCCGCTGATGATGCGCGACACGGTGTTTGTGCTGTCCGAAGCGGCGGATCAGGCGCTGGTCGAGGCGTCGATCGTAGAGATGGCGGCGGCGGTGCAGGCCTATGTGCCGGGCTATCGTCTCAAGCAGAAAGTGCAGTTCGACATCATCCCCGAAGACGCGCCGCTGAACATTCCCGGCCTGGGCAGATTCTCCGGACTCAAGACCTCGGTGTTCCTCGAAGTGGAAGGCGCAGCCCATTACCTGCCGGCTTACGCCGGTAATCTCGACATCATGACCTCCGCTGCCTTGGCTACCGCCGAGCGCATGGCGCAGTCGATGCTCAACGCCTGAGGAGACCGACATGACCTTCAATCCCGGCAAAAAAATCTACATCTCCGACGTGACCCTGCGCGATGGCAGCCACGCGGTTCGCCATCAGTACTCGCTGCAGAACGTGCAGGACATCGCCCGCGCTCTAGACAAGGCCAAGGTCGATTCGATCGAAGTTGCCCACGGTGATGGCCTGCAAGGTTCCAGCTTCAACTACGGCTTTGCGGCGCACACTGATCTGGAATGGATCGAAGCCGCCGCCGACGTGATCAGCCACGCCAAAATCACCACCTTGCTGCTGCCCGGCATCGGTACGGTTCATGACCTGAAAGCCGCATACAACGCCGGTGCCCGGGTGGTACGCATCGCCACCCATTGCACCGAAGCGGATGTCTCGAAACAACACATCGAGTACGCCCGCGAGCTGGGCATGGACACCGTCGGCTTCCTGATGATGAGTCACATGATCCCGGCCGAGCAGTTAGCCGCGCAGGCCAAGCTGATGGAGAGCTACGGCGCGACCTGCGTGTACATGGCCGACTCGGGCGGCGCGATGAACATGCAGGACATCCGCGACCGCTTCCGTGCCTTCAAGGCTGTGCTCAAACCGGAAACCGAAACCGGCATGCACGCTCACCACAACTTGAGCCTGGGTGTGGCCAACTCCATTACCGCGGTCGAGGAAGGTTGCGACCGCATCGACGCCAGCCTCGCGGGCATGGGCGCCGGGGCCGGTAACGCGCCGCTTGAAGTTTTCATTGCCGCCGCCGAACGCCTGGGCTGGAACCACGGCACCGACCTGTACACGCTGATGGACGCCGCTGACGACATCGTGCGCCCGCTGCAGGATCGGCCAGTGCGGGTCGATCGCGAGACCCTGGCCCTCGGTTACGCCGGGGTCTATTCGAGTTTCCTTCGCCACGCCGAAATCGCCGCTACCAAGTACGGCCTCAAGACCCTGGACATCCTCGTCGAACTGGGCAAACGGCGAATGGTCGGCGGTCAGGAAGACATGATCGTCGACGTCGCGCTGGACCTGCTCAAAAAACGTTAACGCCGCACAACCTATGGGAGCTGGTCTGCCTGCGATAGCGCTTGAGCATTCACCATTGCGGTTGGCTGAACCACCATCACCGCGCGCAGGCTCGCTCTCCTGGGGTTCTCGCCTGCCTGACATAACAACAGTAAAGCGGGTATTGCCATTACAGCGATAAAGGCGCTTTCAACGCCTTCATATTTTTCATCTCGATTTTTATGAATCTTTGAAAACTTCTGAATAAGAGATATCGATCAGCGCCCAGGCGAGCTTCACTTATCTTGCAAGTCAAACTTACAAGTTGTTGTTTTATAAGTACTTAATTCGAATGCGCGGTCTTTTTATATGACTGGCACAGTCGTTGCTCTCCTCAATGCAGAAGGCGTCACCGCGGTCTCGTGGCGTTCAGCGATTTACTGAAGTGGTGCGCATCACCCGGACGCTTTCTTTTCCTCACACCCGAGTTTTCAACGCGGTGTTTGCTCCTGCCTCACAGCCATAATAAGGACTAATTCACATGAGTCGATTCACCCAAGAAAACACCAGTAAATTCGTGCAGACCCCTGAGTGGAAAATGCATTACAACGAGGCCGGAGAAGGTCCCGTCGTGATCATGGTCCACGGCTCAGGTGCCGGTGCCACGGGTTGGGCCAATTTTCACCGCAACGTCGATGCGTTCGTAGACGCCGGCTATCGGGTGATCCTCATGGACTGCCCAGGCTTCGGCAAGTCGGACCCTCTGGTCACCGCCGAGCCACGCTTCGTGATTAACGCGCGGGCGATCAAGGCGTTGATGGATGGGCTGGACATCGACAAGGCCCACCTGGTTGGTAACTCGATGGGCGGTGGTAGCGCGTTGGGGTTTGCCGTGGACTATCCAGAGCGCCTGGACAAAATGATCCTGATGGGCTCGGGTGGAGTAGGGCGCACCAGCCTGTTCACACCGTTACCGATGGAAGGCATCAAGTTGCTCTTTGGCGTGTACCGTGACCCAAGCCTGGAAAACCTGAAGAAGATGCTGGACGTGTTTGTCTACGACTCCAGCGCACTGACCGAAGAACTCATCAGCCTGCGTCACAAGAGCATCCTGGCAAACCCTCAGCACCTGGACAACTTCATCAAGAGTGTTGATCTGAGCAAATTCCAGATGGGCGATTTTTCTGCCAACCTCCCGGACATTAAGCATCCGACTCTGATCACCTGGGGCCGCGACGACCGTTTCGTGCCTATTGACTGGAGCCTGAAGCTGCTCAATGGCCTACCGGACGCGCGCCTGCATGTGTTCAGCAAATGTGGCCACTGGGCTCAGTGGGAGCACGCGGACGCGTTCAACCGCCTGGTGATCGACTTCCTCGACAACTAAGCCCCGGCGCATCCCTCTCGTTGCCATGGCGCGAGGGGCTTGCGGCTGGCTTGGGCCCCTGCACATGGACGCATAACTACAATAAAACCGGGGTTGGATCATGAATAATTTACGTTTGGCCAGTGCTGCCTTGGCGCTGGCTATCAGCACCGCTGTCGCCGCTCAACCACAGGTGCCCGCGTGCGTGGCGCAAAGCGGTTACACGCCGATTTGCGGCATGGCGCCGCCCGAGGATCTGGAGCTTTCGCCGGATGCCGGATTCCTGTTCCTGAGCACCACTCCGGGACTGGCCGCCAGCCATCAAAGTCGCTTGCGAGTCATGGAACTGGCCTCCCGGGCAGTCAGCGATATGGTCATCGAGCGGCAGGCAACACCGGGTTGGGGAGAACCTTCGTGCGAGGCGCCGCAAGGTGCTGTAGGTGCCCACGGCATCCACTTGTCCAGACGTGCCGATGGTCGATCGCAATTGTTGGTGGTCAATCACAACGGTCGAGAAGCTGTGGAATTTTTCGAGCCAATAAACGATGGCAAAAGCTGGAAGGCCGTCTGGCGTGGCTGCGTGGAAAGCCAGGACGGCACGATGCTCAATGATGTTGCCGCTACACCCGACGGCGGCTTCGTGGTCACGGCCATGTTCAGCTTCAGTGCAATGAAGGACGATCCGCGCCTGGAAAAACTGCTCGATGGCCGGGCCACGGGACATTTGCTTGCCTGGCACGCCAGCGAGGGACTGCGCCGTCTGCCCGACAGCGAGGCCCCCGCGCCGAATGGCATTCAGGTCAGCCAGGACGGTCAGTCAGTATGGTTTGCCGCGTGGCCGGGCAGCGGAATCTGGCACTACGATTTGCAGCAGCAAAAAGTCATGAGCAAGATCGTCCTTGGCTTCATGCCGGACAATCTGACTTGGACAACGGATGGACAATTACTCACAGCGGGCGTGCCGGATGCACAGACCTTTCGCCGGTGTTTCCTCAGCCACAACGAGTTCTGCCCCAGCGCGACGGTGGTCGCCTTGATCGATCCGCGCAACGGCACCAGTCGTGAACTGTTGCGCGCCCAAGAAGGGGCGTTGTATGGCGCATCGACTGCATTGCAGGTCGGTCGCGATGTGTTCGTTGGGGCGTTCGCCGGGGATCGCATGTTGCTGTTGCCCGACGCGATCCCCTCTTTGTAATCCCGACCAAGTTCTCCCGCGTACTCGATGCAGCGCATCACCTTGCGCATTTGTTGAAAAGCCTATTTCGCCGCGCAGGCTAAGTCCGCTGCGCGGCTCTATTGATAATGGGATGGTCAAGTCCACAGACCAGGAGCGGATATGCAATCTTACGACGTCATCGTGCTGGGCAGCGGGAATGCCGGGCTTTGCGCAGCCCTTTCCGCCCGCGAACAAGGGGCGCGCGTGGCCTTGCTTGAACGCGCGCCGCAAGAGCAGCGGGGCGGTAACTCGGCGCACACCGGTGGCGCGTTTCGCGTGGCTTACCGGGGTGTCGAAGACTTGCGCAGCCTGATGCCGGACCTGCTGGAGAGTGAAATTCAGAGCAGCGATTTCGGCGCCTATACCCAGGACGATTTTTTCGGTGAGTTGGCCGCCATGAGCCAGTACCGCACCGACCCGCAAGTGTTGGACACGGTAGTGTCGCAGAGTCTGGATACTTTGCAGTGGATGACCGGCAAGGGCGTGCGCTTCATGCCTATCTATGGTCGTCAGGCCTTCAAGGTGGATGGCAAATTCCGCTTTTGGGGCGGCCTGACCATCGAGGTTTCTGGTGGCGGCCTGGGGTTGGTCGATGCCTTGTTTCGCCGAGTGGAAAAAGATGCCGTGGAGGTTTTCTACGGCTGTCGGACCCAACGCATCAGCCGCGATTCTTCCGGCTTGTGGCAACTGTGTTGTGCGGACGGTCGGCAGTTTCGTGCTCGGGCCTTGGTCCTCGCAACGGGTGGCTTCCATGCCAATCTGGAATGGCGCACCAAGTACCTGGGGCCGGGATGGGACTTGGCCAAGGTCCGAGGGTCACGCTACAACACTGGCGACGGTATCCGCATGGCCCTGGACGTGGGCGCCGTGGCACACGGCAACTGGTCCGGTTGCCATGCGGTGTTTTATGACGTCAATGCCCCGCAGATGGGTGACCTGAACCATCTGAACCAGCAAAAGAACTACTTCCATCTCGGCGTGGTGGTCAATTCCGATGGCCAGCGTTTTATCGATGAAGGTCAGGATTTTCGCAACTACACCTACTCCAGCATGGGGGCCAAAGTCATGGCACAACCGGAGGGTGTTGCCTGGCAGATCTTCGACCAGCACAGCCACGAATTGCTCCCCGATGAGTATCGCGGACGCCAGGTGACGCGGATCCAGGCCGACACCCTGCAAGGGTTGATCAAGCAGATGGAGGGGGTCAACGGCCCCGCTCTTCTGCACACCCTCGAGACTTACAACCGCTCGGTGCAACTCAATGTGCCATTCAACCCCGCTGTCCGCGACGGACGCTCAACCCAGGGCCTGCCATTGCCCAAGTCAAACTGGGCCAACCCGCTGGATCGTCCGCCGTTCGTGGCTTACGCGGTGACGTGCGGCATCACCTTCACCTTCGGTGGTTTGAAGGTCAACAGCCAGGCCCAGGTGCTGGACGAAGAGGATCAACCGATTGACGGCCTGTACGCCGCGGGTGAATTGGTGGGTAACCTCTACTACGTCAAGTACGCCGGTGGGGCGGGGCTGACATCAGGTTCGGTACTTGGGCGCATCGCCGGGGCAGAAGCCTCAACGCAAAAGGCGCGCTGAACAATGCGTCGTTCCCGGCGGCAGAGGATAACGCGCCTGACGGTGGCTCTAAGGCTGTCAGGCGGATTTGCGCTGGTTTGGCTGTTGGTGGTGTCCATGGATCTTTTATTTGAGGCTGGTGATAGACGGGTGTCTCAGTGGATAGCTGATATCAGCATGTTCTTGCTTGAAGAAAACAGAGCGGCATCTGCACCATTGGAAGGTTCGCGTGAAACGGATAGCACTAATGCCTATCTTCAACAGTTTGAACACCCGGCAGGGACGCAATGGCTACCGCATAGTTATTGACCATTAGCAGACATGCGCTCGGTTATCGTGGACTGGTTTGAAGTTTCGGAGTTTATCTCAGCTTCCCGACCGTTTTCCAAACACCTCAAAAGCTGTTTATGCGAGACCCATAGGGCGAGATGTTGCGGACTGGTTCAATCCACAGCCGTTTTCTGCCCGTCGCGACGGGCTGCAGCTGGCCAGGTGCAGACACTGAAACCGGGTTCTGAACGATCAGGTTTTCAGGTGGTGAAATGCTCCAGCCGTCGTACCATGGGCAGGTCGACAGAATGGAGGTTGATATGGGAAATGCTCAGGACAAACGAGTCGTTGTCATTGGTGCAGGCATCGTGGGTGCTTCGCTGGCGTATCATTTGGCTGATAAAGGCGCAAATATCACCGTGGTTGAGGCTGAAGATATCGCGTCGGGAGTGACTGGAACTTCATTCGCATGGATCAACACCCAGCACGGAAAACCCGACCCCATTGCAAAACTGCGCGCAGCTGCAATCGAGGCCTATCGTCGACTCGAATCCCGGTTACCTGACCTGAACATACGATGGACAGGTGCTTTGTCTTTCAACGCGACGGCGAGTGAAGCGCTGCCAGATTCAGGTCATCAGGTTTCGGCAAATCTGGTAGATCGATCGCAGATTCTCGGCCTTGAACCAAATCTCAGGAATCCTCCTCAATCTGCTGTGTATGCGGCTGATGAAGGGGCGCTGGACGCAGTGGCAGCGACCCATGCGTTGATCGCAGGTGCCCAGGCAAATGGGGCGAAGATTCTCACTCAGACGCGTGTTCTGGGCTTTGTAACCCGGGGCGCCACGGTGACGGGCGTTGAAACGACAATGGGTATCATCGATGCTGATGTGGTCGTACTTGCGGCCGGAACAGGCATCACGACCTTGACAGATAGGCTTGAGGTGTCTCTTCCAATAGAGGCCTCGCCTGCCATTTTCATCCGTTACAAGTCTCAACCCGGACTCGTGCACACCCTCATATCCAGCGCTGAGATGGAAGTGCGACAAAGTGCGGAGGGGGCGTTGCTGGCAGCAGAAGATTATCTGGATGACGCCATCGAGAATCAGCCCGCAGCGATCGCGCTTCGAACTGTCAAGACAATCCGGAACCAACTCCATGGGACGGGTTCCATCGATGTGCAATTGGCTTGTGTCGGGCTTAGACCCATGCCTGCGGATGGCCTACCCATCATCGGTTATCTACCCAAAGTGGGCGGCGTCTATGTGTGTGTCATGCATCCTGGAGTCACTTTGGCGGCGATAGTGGGACGTCTTGCCAGCGAGGAAATCATCGACGACAAGGTATCCAGCGCGCTTAGCCCATGCCGGCCCGATCGATTCCTTCAAGTGTAGTGAGGCCGCTTGCAAGGCCGCTATGGGCCGATTCCAATCTGCTGCAGAGGGATACTAGCGTCCGTTCGTGGATGGCGGTTATTGGCTGCATCGGCCATTGTCCGCCGAGATTCAGGCATCGGATGATCCGTGCAACCCTACTGCAAATGCCTCAGAAACAATCACAAAACAGGACTTTGGCCTGAACGTGTGGATCGATTTCATAAAAAACCGAACGGTGCCAAAGACTCAAGCAAGCGCAACAGTGCTGGTTTTTCGGCGGGTTGTTCTCCGATGCAACACACATGCGGGTCGCTGAGAGAGCACCAGACCGAAACCGGGTCGCCGACCTTCAACCCGTACGAGGCTTTTTTGAGGGTTTCGGTTGACCACGCGTCAATGGTTTCGTTGAGAGACCTGTGATACCGCTTGCCATTGACGCTATAGCTGAAGCTCATGAACCTTGCTCCGATCCACGGTCCCTCACTCCCCAGAAAGGTTACGTAGCCTCGTATCACTTGCCCAACGGGCACGTCATCAGCGCTCATCAATCATCTCCTGAGAATGTGCCCGATATGCAGGGGCGACGCGGTCACCGATGTTCTTCCTGTTTCGATGAGGCGCGCCGTTCACACGTTCATCGGCCTGGCGAATGTCATCAAGATTGCACAGCCGGGCCTTTCAACTCGATTTGATTTTCATCAGGGTCATTGAGGTAAATGGACAACCCTGTTCCCTCTGCGCCATAGCGCATCTGCGCCTTCTCCGCGGATACACCGCGCTCAGCCAAGTGGCGGAGAATGGCCTGTTCATCAAACGGCTTAACCCGAAGGCAGACGTGATCGACGTTGTGTCCTTGCTTGCCCGCCGGCTGACCACCCTGACGACCAATCAGCCCGTTCACATCAACCAGGTCAATCATGGATGCGCCTGCACTCAGATGAATCATGCCAAAGGTCGTCACGGCGCTTGTTGACCTCACATCCCAGGACTGATGTGTAAAACGCGAGGCTGCGCTCAATATCCTGCACCCTAAGTACAACATGGTCTATACGTTGAATTGAAAAACTGCGCATGACGATCACTCCTGTCGAATCCCCGATTTTAGTCCATCCCGACAGGGCGTGATCATTCCTCCGTGCGTTGCTGAAAAAGCAAAAGTCATTTGCGATTTGACCGGATTGTTGCGCCAACAGTCCGACGTTAGGATCAATCCATCGCTGCAACTCATAAGACCTTTGGCGTGAGCTTAGACAGTCATCTGTCGCTCAGCTGATTGTCCTTTCACTCGATCAACTCTGGAAACTCCAATGTCGACACTCTTCGAAGAATTCCGCATGGGCGATACCACGCTCAACAATCGTATTGTCATGGCGCCGTTGACCCGCTCTCGCGCACCCCATGATGCCGCCGATGAGCGGGTGGCGTTGTATTACACGCAGCGCGCCACCGCAGGCTTGATCGTCAGCGAGGGCACGCCGATATCCCGTGAAGGCCAAGGCTACCTCTTCAATCCCGGCATCTTCACCCCCGAACAAATCGCTGGATGGCGCCTCACCACCGATTCGGTTCATGCGGTGGGCGGCAAGATGTTTGCGCAACTCTGGCACGTGGGTCGTGTGTCCCATCCGTCGATCCAGGAAGGCGGGAAACTGCCGGTGAGCGCCACGTCGAAGCAAGCGGTGGGTGCGACAGCGTTCGGTTACGACGCTGACGGCAAGCCGGCGTTGGTAGCTCCACCTGCGCCGCGCCAACTGACAACGGCCGAAGTTTCGCGGATCGTCGGTGAGTTCGCCCAAGCGGCGGAAAATGCGATCGAGGCAGGTTTTGATGGCGTGGAAATCCATGGCGCTAATGGCTATCTGTTCGAGCAGTTCATGAATCCGCTGGTCAATGATCGAACCGATCAGTACGCCGCGGATCAGCTGGAAAATCGTCTGCGCTTCACCCTGGAAGTCATCGACGCGGTGGTTGAGCGAATTGGCGCGGGCCGTGTTGGCATTCGTATTTCGCCCTATGGGCAACTGTTCGATATGCCGCTGTATGAG
>NZ_JAEKEG010000089.1 GCF_016651255.1 Pseudomonas sp. TH10 | reverse complement strand
CGGGTGGCGCCGGATTGAGGATGGCTCGCGGCGCGCTTGAGACCGATGCATCGGGCTTCGGCAGATCACATCGAAGCATGATGAGCCGGGTCAAACGCTGGCCCCGGCGACGATGGCGAAGTTACCACGGCGATCAAGGCCAGGTTACCTTCGACGGTGCTGGACGAGCGGTCGATCTGCTCGCGCGCGCACAAGCGTCGCCGACACAACCGCACTCCAGCGGTGGCGGCGCTCCAGCCCTTGGCCACTGACACCGTGGCGAACTGATCACCGCCGAGCTGTGGCGCCAGGTCCATGTTCAGGCTGCCTAGCTGGCATTCATCACATCAATCGACCGACTCCCGCCAATGGCGCTGTCGATTCTCGCAGGACAATACTGGGGGTCACGATCCGCTGGTCGGTGGCCATGGCCGGGCTGGCGATCCGGCGCAGCAGCACTTCCGCTGCCATTTCGCCCAGTTGCAGGATCGACTGGCCGACGGTGGTCAATGCCGGGTACACGTAACGACTCATCTGGATGTCGTCAAAGCCAATCACCGACAGCTCGCTCGGTACGCGAATGTTGCGCTCGGCAGCGGCGCGCAGTACGCCGATGCCGATCATGTCGTTGCCGGCGAAGATGGCGCTGGGTGGATTGTTTTCCAGCAACAGCGCCGCCGCAGCGTAGCCGCCAGTGCTGGTAAAATCGCTCTCGAGCATGCGCTCGCCCGGCACCTCAACGCCTGCCTCGCGCAGGGCCCTGCAGAAACCGGCCAGGCGCATCTGCGCCACGCTGGTACTCGCCGGGCCGCCAATCGTGGCGATGTCCCGATGCCCGAGTTCCAACAGGTGCCGGGTGGCCAGGTAGGCGCCGTACTCGTGATCGATGCGCACCATGTCGGCGTTCACGCCTTCCAGGCCACGATCGACGATGACCATCGGTGTTTTCACAGCGGCCAGCCCTTGCGCCAGACCACTGTCACCACCAGCAGAGGCGACGATCAGGCCGTCGATGCGCTTTTCCAGCAGCACGCGCAGATAACTGCGCTGTTTGTCCGGGTTGTCATCGGAGTTGCAGAGGATCACGCAATAGCCGTTACGCTCGCAGTAATCCTCGATGCCCCGCGCCAACTCGGCGAAGTACGGGTTGAGGCTGTTAGGCACCAGCAAGCCGATGGTTGCAGTGGTTTTGGCCTTCAATGAGCGTGCCACTGCACTTGGCACATAGTCGAGGGTCTTGATCGCCGCCTCGACTTTCAGCCGCACTTCCTGACTCACCGGCCGCGTCTTGTTCACCACATGTGAGACGGTCGTGTAGGAAATCCCCGCGAGCGCAGCCACATCCTTGATCGTTGCCATGTGTTAGCCCCGTCGACTGGCGCGCTGACTGCGATAAGTATCGAGCACCACGGCGATGACGATCACCGCACCGGTGATGATGCGCTTGGTCGGCTCGGTCGCGCCAATCTGCGCCAGACCGGCCGCCAATACGGAAATGATCAACACACCAAAGAAGGTACTGATCACCGAACCACGGCCGCCCATCAGGCTGGTACCGCCGATCACGACGGCGGCGATCACTTGCAGCTCCAGACCGGAGCCGGCATTTGGATCAGCCGCTTCCAGACGCGAAATCTGAAACAGCGCGGCAACGCCAGCCAGCAGGCCCATCAGGCTGAATACCAAAATCTTGTACGGCTTCGGGTTGATCCCCGCGAGCCGTACCGCTTCTTCATTAGTACCGATGCCGATCAGGTAGCGACCGAACACGGTGCGGGTCAACACCGCTTGCGCGATGAAGATCACCAGCAAGGCAATGATGAACGACGGCGAGATACCGAATGCGATCGGATTCGACAGCCAGGCGAATGAATCACCGATATACGCAGTGCGCGACCCGGTCATTTGATAGGCCAGGCCTCGGGCCATCTCCAGCACGCCGAGGGACACGATGAACGATGGAATCCGCCAGGCCACGGTGATCGAACCGGTGACCGTACCGGCCAGCGCCGCCACTGCCATGCCGAGCAACGCGGATGGCAACACGCCCCAGCCCCAGCCGAGAATCGCCACGCTGACCGTCGATGCCGCCAAGGCCAGCACCGAACCAACGGAAAGGTCGATGCCGCCGATGATCAGCACAAACGTCATGCCGACGGCCAGGACCATCAGGTCAGGAATCTGGTTGGCCAGCGTACTGAAGGTGTTATAGGACAGAAAGTGGCTGCTCAAGACCGAGAACAGCGCGACCATCGCCAGCAAGGCACCGGCCAGGCCCAGATAGGTGCCCAGTCCGTAGAAATTGCCACTACGTTTGCCGGCAGGAGATGCAGTTTTCATGGGAGATCCCTAGGCGCCGCTTCGTTGAGCAACGCATCACGTTTTTGGTAGCCGGCGAACGCGGCGGCAAGCAAATCATCCTGGGTCCAGCTGTCACGCTCGAAAGTGTCGATGAGGCGTCCAGCCGACAGCACACCGATGCGGTCGCAGATCAGCATCAGCTCACGCAGATCACTGGACACCACCACCAGCGCTTTGCCTTGGCGAGTCAATTCGCCGAGCAAGGCATAAATGTCGAATTTGGCACCGACGTCGATACCGCGAGTTGGCTCATCGAACAGCAGCACCGAACAATCACGCTCCAGCCAGCGACCGATCACGACTTTCTGCTGATTGCCGCCGGACAGCTCTGAGACCAACTGTGTCGGGCTCGAACTGCGGATGCGCATGGCGTCGATCTGACGCTGTGCCAAAGCGATTTCGTCGCTGTTGTTAACGACTCCACCCTTGGAAATTTCCGGCATGTTGCCCAGCGCGATGTTGGCGCTGATCGACTGACTGAGCAGCAAACCTTCGCCCTTGCGGTCTTCAGTGATCAACGCGATGCCATTGCGCACCGCATCAACCGGCGAGCGCACACTGACCACTTGAGCCGGCGAACCCAGTGCAATCGTGCCGCTGTCGGCGATATCGGCACCGAAGATCAAGCGCAGCAACTCTGTGCGCCCTGCCCCGATCAGCCCGGAAATGCCGAAAATTTCACCCGCGCGCACTTCGAAAGAAACGTCGCGAACCTTGTCGGAGCGGGTCAGGCCTTTGATCGTCAACGCCGGCGCGCCAATCTTGCGCGGCCCCATGTCAATGTGTTCGCCCAACTCGCGACCGACCATCAGCGTGACCAGTTGCTCACTGTTGTAATTGGCCATTGGCTCGACGCACACCAGATTGCCGTCACGCAGCACGGCGATGCGCTGCGCAACGCGGGCGAGTTCTTCGAGGCGGTGAGAAATGTAGATGATGGAGACGCCGCGCGCCTGCAATCGGGTGATCTGCTCAAAGAGCATTTCGACTTCGCGAGCGGTGAGCATCGCGGTCGGCTCGTCGAGAATCAGCACATGGCAATCGCCGATCAGGTTACGGGCGATTTCGACCATCTGCTGATGCCCGATGCCCAGTTCGCCGACGAGGGTATCCGGATCGATCGCATCGAGACCGACTTGCGCCATGGCTTCGATCGCTGCTTTGCGCAGTTGCTTGCGGCTGATCCAGCCACCGTTGCTCGGCAGGTTGTCGAGAAACAGGTTCTCCGCTACCGACAGGGTCGGCAACAGATTGAGTTCTTGCATGACCATGCGCACGCCAAGCTCTTCTGCCTGAGTACGACTGCCCGGACGATAGTCCTTGCCATGGAATTGCATCTGCCCGGTGGTTGGCGTGACCAGGCCACCGATGATTTTCGACAAGGTGCTTTTACCAGCGCCATTTTCGCCGGTCAGCGCCAGTACTTCACCGCGCATCAGCGTCAGATCGATGCCAGTGAGCACCGGTTGCGCATAGGTCTTGCCGATGCCGCTGACCGTAAGGACAGCGTTCGCAGCGGAAACTGACATAAAAACTCTCCATGCGCTCGCTCACGAGGAGCGAGCACCTTGCGTCACCAGAAGGACTACTTGGTCACCAGCTCGACCGGGGTTTCGATCACGCCATTGGCGCCGCTGTCGACTTTCTCGCCCTTGATGATCTTCAGCGCAGTCTCGATACCGAATACGGCTTGCTTGGCGGCAAACTGATCGGCTGTCGCCAATACGCGACCATCCTTCAACATAGGCTTGATCGCATTGATATTGTCGTAGCCGACCACTTGTACCTGGCCAGCCTTGCCAGCCGCACGTACTGCCGAAACAGCACCTACAGCCATGCTGTCGTTGCCGGCGAGCAACGCTTTGACGTCCGGATATTCGCTGAGAATCGAAGCGGCAACCTTGTTGCCTTTGTCGATCTCCCAGTCACCGGACTGCAGGGAAACGATCTTGATCTGCGCGGCGTCCATCGCATCCTTGAAACCAGCGGTACGTTGCTGGGCGTTGGTCGTCGTCGACACGCCTTCAATGATGCCGACTTCATCACCGGCCTTGAGCTGTTTGGCCAGGTATTCGCCGACCAGACGCGCGCCTTTGCGGTTGTCCGGGCCTACGAATGGCACGCTGATGTTTTTGCTTTTGACGATTGCCGGATCGAGTTGGTTGTCGATGTTGATCACGGTAATACCGGCATCAACGGCTTTCTTGATCACCGGCACCATGGCCTTGGAATCAGACGGCGCGATAACCAGGGCATTGACCTTCGCCAGGATCATTTGCTCGACAATGCGCGTTTGGCCTGCGGTATCGGTTTCGTCTTTGATGCCGTTGGAGATCAGGTCGAAATCGGCAGAGTGTTCTTTTTGATACGCCTTGGCGCCATCTTCCATAGTCAGGAAGAATTCGTTGGCCAGTGATTTCATGACCAGTGCGACTTTGGGTTTTTCAGCAGATTCGGCGAATGCCGAAGAGACAGGTAGTGCGGCGGCTGTGGCAGCCAGCATGGCGACAGCGAGAAGGCGTCCAGCGAATGGCAGCTTCATGGGTTCACTCCGATCTTATGATTATTCTGAGCAACGCTTGCGCTGGCGTAGGCTATACAGCGTTCTGTAGGAACAGGCTATCAGAACACTGCGCAAACGTTTGCGAAGACCGAACTATGCGAACCCTGCAAAGATTTGTCAACGCCCGGCAATGCTGATCGCATAAAGGACGTAAGTCAGACCGAGGTGCTGACCATACTGCCAGTGGTGGAACCCTCAGTCAGCGCCTTGGCCAGCGCGCCCGCCACCTGGGCGATTGCCCCGGCGGTGTCGGCAATGCGCTGCTGAACCGCCATGACCGCGGTGGCCTTGGCTTCTTCGTTGGCAAATTTGGTGGCCTGGGTCGCGGCCAATTGCTGCTGTTGTTCGCGCAACTGTTGCTGCAGCTCCTTCATGCGCTTGAGCAACATCTGCACCGTAATACTTTGGCTGCTGCTACTGCTCTCGGCTTTGGCGTCTTGCTGGGCAGGCGCCACGCTCAAGGGTTTGTTATCGCCCTCTTCTGGGGTCGCAGCCTGCGCGGTGGCTTCGGCTGTTGTTTTAACAGCGGCGTCCGCAGGCTTGTTGCCAATATTGATCACACGCGCATTCGACAAAGCGACGGTCAACGACATTTCCAATCCCTCTTAAACGATCCATTACAGGGGCATCGACCGGGATAGCGGTTTCTTTAGGGGGCGAGCAGGAATTGAGCGCTGAACCCTTATTTCAACAGGATGTGCAGGGACTTTCGGCAGACCGAACAAAAAAACCATCCCTGTTCGGAAGCCCGGACGAGCTGGTTTGAGACGCTTGCGCTCATGACACAAATATTCGTTACATATCATTAGGTTACAAATAATTTCGTTGCACTCTACAGCTGGTATGGATCCTGCTCTCTCACTCCCACCCCGGCATTCAGGTGTGCCGGGGCCATTTTGGAAGACCTGCAATCAGCACCGTCTCACCACAAGAGAGAAAAATAATGACATCTGCTTTGAAAAACTTCGTTCCGGGCGCTTTGGCCCTCCTCCTGCTCCTGCCCACCGCCCTTCAGGCAAAAGAAGTCGAAACCCAGACCAAACTGGCCAACGTTGTTGTGCTCGCAACCGGCGGCACCATTGCCGGGGCTGGCGCCAGCGCCGCCAACAGCGCCACTTATCAAGCGGCCAAAGTCGGCATCGAACAATTGATCGCCGGCATTCCTGAATTGAACAAACTGGCGAATGTGCGTGGCGAACAGGTCATGCAAATCGCCTCCGAAAGCATCACCAACGACAATCTGCTGCAACTGGGCCGTCGCGTCGCCGAACTGGCGGACAGCAAAGACGTTGATGGCATCGTCATCACTCACGGCACCGACACTCTGGAAGAAACCGCTTACTTCCTGAATCTGGTCGAGAAGACCGACAAACCGATCATCGTTGTCGGCTCCATGCGCCCAGGCACCGCCATGTCGGCTGACGGTATGCTCAACCTGTACAACGCCGTGGCCGTTGCCAGCAGCAAAGAAGCACGCGGCAAAGGCGTATTGGTGACCATGAACGATGAAATTCAGTCCGGTCGCGACGTCAGCAAAATGATCAACATCAAGACCGAGGCGTTCAAAAGCGCCTGGGGCCCGCTGGGCATGGTGGTTGAAGGCAAGTCCTACTGGTTCCGTTTGCCGGCCAAGCGTCACACCATGGACTCGGAATTCGACATCAAAAACATCAAGAGCCTGCCTGACGTAGAAATCGCCTATTCCTACGGCAACGTAAGCGATACCGCCTACAAGGCACTCGCCCAGTCCGGCGCCAAAGCCATCATCCACGCCGGTACCGGCAACGGTTCGGTATCGTCCCGCGTAGTTCCGGCTCTGCAGGAACTGCGCAAGGATGGCGTGCAGATCATCCGCTCGTCTCACGTCAACGCTGGCGGCTTCGTTCTGCGTAACGCCGAACAACCTGACGACAAGTATGACTGGGTTGTCGCTCACGACCTGAACCCGCAAAAAGCCCGCATCCTGGCGATGGTTGCTCTGACCAAAACCAACGACAGCAAAGAACTGCAACGCATGTTCTGGGAATACTGATTGTCCTTCGCCCGATCAGTCCTGGTCGGGCAGCCCTGGCTTCTCCTCAAGGGGTCAGGGGCCTGATAAAAAACCTGTCCCCTTCCTACACCAAAATCGGAAAACCGCTGTCAGAGGAATTTCTTGAATTTTAAGCAGTTGCGAAAATGCTTACAGTTAAATACTGTATGCACGTACAGCTTAATAAGGATAACCTCGTGGCCACCTCCCCTGATGCTCCTGACGCTTATGAACGCATGGGTATGCGCGTTCAGAAAATCATCAATTCCCCCACTGCACAAAAAGCCAAAGCCGCATTGATCTTCCGCTTGCCGGACGAACCGATGGATGAGTGGGAGCGCCTGCTCGAGGAAATCGACGAGAACGACAACGTCACCCTCGCCTATCGAGACGATGGCGGCGTGCAGATTTTTTGGGTTGTGCCGAAGGAAGATTGATTCAATGATTGTCCGCTGTTTTGCTTTGTTGCTGCTGTTCATCACCATGGGTGCCCAGGCTGGCGCGCCCCGCACATTCACAGAAGCCAAGAAGGTCGCCTGGAAACTCTACGCACCGCAATCGACCGAGTTCTATTGCGGCTGCAAGTACACGGGCAACAAGGTCAACCTGTCCGCCTGTGGTTACGTGCCGCGCAAGAATGCCAAGCGCGCCGCGCGCATCGAGTGGGAGCATATCGTGCCGGCCTGGCAGATCGGTCATCAGCGCCAGTGCTGGCAGGAAGGTGGGCGCAAAACTGCACCCGATATGACGCGGTGTACCAGAAGGCGGAAGCCGACCTGCACAACCTCGTGCCGAGCATCGGCGAAGTGAACGGCGACCGCAGCAACTTCAGTTTCGGCTGGCTGCCGGTGCAATCGGGGCAATACGGCTCGTGCCTGACCCAGGTCGACTTCAAGGCGAAAAAAGTCATGCCGCGCCCGTCTATTCGCGGAATGATCGCACGCACTTACTTCTACATGAGCAAACAGTACGGGTTGCGCCTGTCCAGGCAGGATCGGCAGCTCTACGAAGCCTGGAACAAGACCTACCCGGTACAGGCCTGGGAAAGCCAGCGCAACCAGACGGTGGCGTGTGTGATGGGACGCGGCAATGAGTTCGTCGGCCCGGTCGACCTGAAAGCCTGCGGCTGATTGAACACCGAACTTTGTAGGAGCTCGCTCGCGAAGAACCTCAACGATACGCGTGAAGCCTGGAAAACGCGGTGCCCGTTGGTTCTTCGTCGGAACGCCGCCTGCGGCAAGCTCGCTCCTGCAAAGTGCATGGGTGTCTTACTGACTCAGCGGACGCTCGATCACCAGCAATTCGATGTTCTGTTTTTTCGCCCGCACCAGCGCGGCCTGCACTTCGGCTTGCTTGGCCTTGGCCTCAGCCTCGGAACCATAGGGGCCCATCAGGATACGGGTCTTGCCGTTTTCCCTGACCACGCTGGAAACAAAACTGTGCTCGATCAACCAGCCGCTCAGGTCGCTGACGGCCTGGGTGATCTCGCCCCGAACTTCCAGATCCCACTGTGGCGCGGCAGCTGCGGCCGGCGTCGTGGCGACTGTCGGCTTCGGCGGTGGCACGTCGCCGCGCTTGCCTTGATCGCACCCTGCCAACGCCAGTATTGCCACTACCCAGACCCATTTGCGCACGAGTTGTCCCTCTGAATGCCTAAAGCACGCATTTTAGCATTCATGAATAGTTCTTTAGGGCCGAAAAATCGAGATAAAACAACGAGATTGATGATTGCAGCCTCTGTATAGTTACGCCCTGGGAATTAATGCCGCATCTGCGCGTCAGAAAGAGGCACCCAAACCCTGAGACTTCGCACTAATCTATACGTACCACCGACCTCTGCACTGTCTGAATCAGGTGCCCTACAAAGCAATCAAGGAGAAGACCATGCTGATACTCACCCGCAAAGTCGGTGAAAGCATAAATATTGGTGATGACATTACGATCACCATCCTCGGCGTAAGCGGCCAACAAGTCCGCATCGGCATTAACGCTCCAAAGAACGTTGCCGTACACCGCGAAGAGATTTACCAGCGCATTCAGGCTGGCCTGACCGCCCCGGACAAGCCACAAAACTGATCTTGCGGCACCCAGTAGCCAGCCCGTTCGCCCCTGAGCTTCGGCTGGCTAGAATTCCAGTGCAGCGCACCTGACCCAAAGCTGGCTAAGCAAAGGTTACCCCTCGCGCCATACCTGTGGCCGCCACCACCATCAGCAATACCAGCAACGCCTCCACATGACTGATTCGTGCGAACAGCTTTGCACGCCCAGTGTCTACTGCCCCGCCCCTTCCTCGTGCAATTCGCCATTTGATCAACGTGATCATCGGCGCCAGCTCCAATAGCAGGATCAGCACGAAGAGCGTCATCTTCAGGTGAAACAACGGCTGGTGCAGATAGTAGTCAGTGCCCTTCTCGAAGCCTGCAAAGGCGCGCATAACACCCGTCACCAGCAGCACCAGAGCGCTGAGCCCCCAAAGATTATCGGCAATCAGCACGCTGCGTGCCTCTCCCGTGCCCGCCGCCAGTCGCCGAAACGCCGTCCCCGGGACAATACGGCCCAAAAGCCAAGCCCATACGCTAATAGATGAATCGCAGCCAGCAACCAGTGAGTCAGCATCGAAATACCCCTGTCAGCACCAATGATCGGCCTGTCAGTTGTAGCCCATCGCGGCCTGGCGTGCCTCCTCCCCGGTGGGGAACAATACCCAGGCGCTGTCCAGCCAGCGTTCGAAGCAGGCAAAGGTATGCCGGGCTGCCGTCACTGCGCGGTCACGTGCGGGTGCCTCAAGGGTTGCAGCACCCAGGTGGCCAATGACTCCGGCCAGCGTCGACCGGTGGCGGCGCCATAGACTTGGAGGAATGCGGCCCCCTTGCTGGCGTCGAGGACCAGCCGGCTCGCGATCTCGCGGCTGCGCGTAAAAGCTCCGTTTGGCAAAATGGCACGAGCGCAACCAGGCGAACAAACGCGCAGGCGGCTGGTCGTAATGTTTAGATCAGGACAGCCCTGCACCCCTGCTGCCCGGTTTTTTTGCTAATGTGTCGTGCACTTTTTAAAGCGAATGGATTTGGCGACCTAAAGCTCAGCCAGGCAAACGCCAACCGCTTTTAACGCCTTAAAGGGGAAGATTTTGACCACAACCGCAATCGCTGCCGACCTCCAGGCCGCTATCGAAAACTGCGCCCGCGAACCCATCAGGACCCCGGGCAGCATTCAGCCCCAAGGTTTTCTGCTGGTGATCGACGAGGCCAGCATGACGGTGGTGCAGGTCAGCGAGAACGTGACTGACTGGATCGAAATAGCCCCTTCGCAACTGCTGGGCATGCACCTCGATGACCTGGTAAAGAGCGGTTCGGCCTTCGTCGATCAGTTGAGCGACCTGGACGAGGATCAGCTGCAAGCGTTTCATGTCGGCGACACCACGCTGATCCAAGGTGAACGGGCCGGTCAGTTGTTCGCGATGATGCTCCATCGTAACGACGGCGTGCTGATTGCCGAGTTCGAGCCCGCCAGTGATGCCTCCAGCGCCCATGGCCGGTTGTACCCGCTGATTCGTTCGTTCATCAGCCAGATGCGTGAAGACGAAAGCGTGGATGAGTTGTGCCTGCGCTCCGTCGGGTTCATCAAGCGCATCACCGGCTATGGCCGGGTGAACGCGTACCGGTTCGATAAGGAAGGCAATGGCGTGGTCAACGCCGAACTGGCTGACGATGGCTACGACAAATACCTGGGGCTATGCTTTCCGGCCTCCGACATTCCGCAGCAGGCCCGCGAACTTTACTGCGCCAACCGCATTCGCATCATCGCTGACGTCGACTACGCACCCTCGCCGATCATCCCCGCGCACAACCCCGCCACCGGGCAACCGCTGGACTTGAGCTTTGCCACGCTGCGCAGCGTTTCCCCGGTGCACCTGCATTACATGCGCAACATGGGCACCGGTGCCTCGATGTCCATTTCCATTGTCATGAATGGCCAACTGTGGGGGCTGATTTCCTGCCACAACCATGCGCCACGGGATGTGAGCTTCCAGACCCGTACCGCGTGCGAACTGCTGGGCCGGGTGTTGTCGCTGCAGGTCGAGACCAAGGGCGCTCACCTGCGCAGCCAGAAAATGCTCAGCCTGAGAAAGCAGATCGTGCAGATGCTCGGGGCCATGGCCGATCACGACAGCGTGCTCAACGGCCTGAAATCCTTGCCCGACGTATTTCTGGGTTTCGTCGGCGCCAGCGGTGCGGCGGTGGTGTCCGATACCGAGTGCGACCTGTACGGTCTCACTCCACCGCAAAATCAGGTACATGCGCTCGCCACCTGGCTGAACAATCGCCAGGGCTCGGACGTATTTCACAGCGACAATGTCGGCCGTGACATCCCGAACCTGCCTGGCCTCGCCAAATCCATTGGTGGTGTGCTGGCGGTATCGATTTCCGAAGTGCACTCCAACTACATTCTGTGGTTCAAGCCCGAGCAGACCCATGTGGTGCACTGGGCGGGCAAGCCGGAGAAAGTGGTGGATGTCAGCGGCTCACTCTCGCCGCGCCAGAGTTTTGCCAAGTGGCACCAGACAGTAGAGGGCTATTCCACGCCGTGGGACGAAACCGAGATCGAAGGCGTCGCCGAGTTGCGCCTGGCGGTGCTGGGCATCGTCCTGCGCAAGGCGGAAGAGCTGGCGCAGATGGCCACCGAATTGAAGCGCTCCAACAAGGAGCTCGAGGCGTTCTCCTACAGCGTCTCCCATGACCTGCGCGCCCCGCTGCGGCATATCGCCGGTTACGCCGAGCTGCTCACGGACATGGAACAGGCCAACCTGACCGAGCGCGGCCAACGCTTCCTCGGCACCATTGGCGAGTCGGCAAAATTTGCCGGGACACTGGTCGACAACCTGCTGAGTTTCTCGCAGATGGGTCGCTCGGCCATGCGCCTTTCCGAAGTCAACCTAGCCGCGATGATCGAGTCGATCAAGCGGGAAATGGAGCCGGAGTACCAAGGCCGGACGATCGAATGGATCACCGGCGAGCTGCCGATCATCGTGGCCGACCCCGCGTTCCTGCACCTGGCCATGCGCAACCTGGTCGCCAACGCCATCAAGTACACCCGCAATGAAGCAGTCGCCGTGATTGAAATCACGGCGGCCGAGACAGCCGACACCGTGACTGTAAGCATCAGGGATAACGGAGTGGGCTTCGACATGCAGTACGCCGGCAAACTGTTCGGCGTATTCCAGCGCTTGCACCGCATGGATGAGTTCGAGGGAACCGGCATCGGCCTGGCCAACGTCAGGCGGATCGTCGAGCGCCACGGCGGAACCGTCAAGGCCGAGGGTGTCCTCGACCAGGGCGCCACGTTCTCGATCACCCTTCCAAAAAAACACCTGAGCCCAGTCGCTCGATGACACAGAGAAACCGCCATGCTTAAACCGATCCTGCTAGTAGAAGACGATCCCAACGACCTCGAGCTGACACTGGTCGCCCTTGAGCGCAGCCAACTGGCCAACGACGTAGTGGTCGTCAGGGATGGCGCCGAGGCGCTGGACTATCTGTTCCGCCGCAACGCCCACTCCGGTCGTGCCGACGGTAACCCGGCCGTGCTGCTGCTGGACCTGAAGTTGCCGAAAGTCGATGGCCTGCAGGTGCTGGAGGCGATTCGCTCGGCTGAAGAACTGCGCAGCATCCCGGTGGTCATGCTGACGTCCTCCCGGGAAGAGCCGGACCTGTCGCGCGCCTACCAGTTGGGCGTCAACGCCTACGTGGTCAAGCCCGTGGAATTCAAGGAATTCGTGGGCGCCATTTCCGACCTGGGAATTTTCTGGGCGGTGCTGAACGAACCGCCACCGGGCTCTGTCAGAACCGTGCGCCGCTCTAATTCCTGATCATTCGATGAACATGCACAGCTGAACTACATGCCACTGAACACGCTGAAAATCCTCCTGATCGAAGACAGCCCTCACGACGCCGAGTTGATTGTGCTGACCCTGGAGGCAAGTGGCATCGAGGTCGATTCGACCCTGGTTCACAACCATAAAGGGGCCAAACAGGCCCTCGACCAGGGCAGCTACGATGTAGTGCTGTGCGACTACCTG
Organism: Pseudomonas sp. TH10; assembly: GCF_016651255.1. Lineage (GTDB taxonomy): Bacteria > Pseudomonadota > Gammaproteobacteria > Pseudomonadales > Pseudomonadaceae > Aquipseudomonas. The sequence continues at coordinate 2,716 of NZ_JAEKEG010000089.1, read as the reverse complement.
CTGCCGGGGTCTTCCGGCGCAGATGTGCTGCAGATCGCCCAGCAAATCGCCCCACAGACTCCCTTCATCTTTCTCTCCGGCATGTTCGGTGAACACCAGGCCGTGGAGATGATTCGCCTGGGGGCGGTGGATTACGTCCTCAAGCAAAACCTCAAGATGCTGCCCAAGGCCGTGCGCCGTGCCGTTTCGGAAGTGCGCGAGCGCAAGCAGCGGCTGGTGGCCGAAGCCGCCCTGCAGGAGGTCGAGGCCCGAGCGCGGCTGGCGATCGAGGCGGCGGAAATGGGCGTATGGGAGCTTGAACCCAGCACCGGTCGATTGCTCTGGGACGAGCGCTGCAAAGCGCTGTACGAGCTGCCGCCGACTGCGACGATTGACCTGGCTTATCTGCTGGACCGCTGTCACCCCGACGACCGCTTGCTGGTTGAAGGCAAAGTTCAGGAAGCCATGACCGCCCAGGCGGATTACCAGGTCGAGTACCGGGTCATCCTGCAGGGCGGTCGCCAGCGCTGGATTTTTTCCAATGGCCGCTCGGTGTTCGAGAACGGTCAATGCGTGCGTTTCACCGGGGTCATGCAAGACATCAGCGAACGTAAACGCGCGACCGAAGAGCTGGTGGAGCTCAATGAGGCACTCGGGCAGCGTGTCGAGCAGCGCACCCGCGAACGCGACCGCACCTGGGAACTGTCCCGGGAGCTGCTGGCCGTGTTGCGCCTGGACATGACCCCCATTGCCTTCAACCCGGCCTGGAAAGCCGCGCTGGGCTGGTCCCATGAACAGATCAGCCAGATGCGCTTGTGGGAACTGATTCACCCCGAGGACCTCGAGGCGACCGTACGCGAAACTGAAAGCATCGCCCGCGGTAACGTCTCCACCCGCTTCGTCAATCGCATGCGCCACTTGTGCGGCGACTATCGCTGGCTGTCGTGGACCATCGTGCCGGAAAACGGACTGATGTATGCCGCCGTGCGCGACATCACCGAAGAGCGCGCTGTCGTCGACGAACTGGCCGCAGCCAACCAGCGGCTGCGCGACCAGATCCAGGAACGCGAGCGGGTTGAGGCTGCACTGCAACAGATGCAGCGCCTGGAGGTTGTCGGGCAACTCACCGCTGGCGTGGCGCACGACTTCAACAACTTGCTGACGGTGATCCTGACCAGCACCGCTTTTGCCATCCGCGACGTCGAGAAAGGCACGCTGGACAAGACCACCCGCCGCCTGCAAAACGTCATCGAGGCCGGCGAGCGTGGTGCCCGGCTGACTGCACAACTGCTCTCGTTTTCGCGCCGGCAACGCCTGGAACCGGTGGTTCTAAGCCTCAACGACACCATCCGCGGCATGGGCAGCCTGCTGGCGCGAGCACTGGGCGGCAGCATCTGGATCAAAAGCGAACTGTGCCCAGAGCTGTGGCACGCCATGGGCGACCCGACCCAGACGGAAATGATCATCCTCAACCTCGCCATCAATGCCCGGGATGCCATGGCAATGGGTGGCACCCTGTGCTTTTCGACTTTTAACGCCGAAATCACCGAGCCTGCGGTTCGCCCTGAAGACCCGGAGCCAGGCCGCTACGCAGTCCTGTCCATCCAGGACTCGGGCAGCGGCATGAGCGACGACACCTTGCTCAAGGCCTTCGAACCGTTCTTCACCACCAAGGAAGTCGGTAAAGGCACGGGGCTCGGGCTGTCGCAGGTGTTCGGTTTTGCCAAGCAGTCCGGCGGCGGCGTGAGAATCGAGACACAACTGGGAGTGGGCACCAAAGTCATGGTGTACCTGCCCTGCGTGGAAAAACCGCCGCAGCTGCGGTAGAAGCTCCGCCGGAAATGGTGCCCCAGGCTGTGGCTGAGGGTCGCACCGTACTCCTGGTCGACGATGACCCTGCAGTCCGCGCGGTCACCGTGCAGATGCTTGAATCACTGGGCTACAGCGTTGAAGAGGCACAGGACGGAATACAGGCACTGGAAAAGCTCGGGCCGGGGATCGACGTGGTGGTGACCGACTTCGCGATGCCGGGCATGACCGGCGGCGAGCTGGCGCAACTGATCAGGGAGCGCACCCCCGAAGTGCCCGTGCTGTTCGTCACCGGCTACGCGGACGTGGACGTACTGGGGCTGGAAGCCTCAGCCGTGTTGCAGAAGCCCTTCAGTGAGCACGTGCTGCGGGAAAAGCTGCACCATGCCTTGAGCAACGCCCGAATCGACTGAGGCGTGTCGCCCTTTCGTCGCCCACGCCTCTGAGGATACCGAAATGGTCTGCTCGGACAGCCTCAATGCGCAGAAGTTCAACTAACCTGAGTCCAGGTCCCGCCAAGAGGAGTGGTAACAATGATTCTGCGCATGGTGGTTTCAGATTGGGTTTGCCTCGTGTTTGCGGGCGCCTGTGGCCTGGCATTGATTTCCATGGTGTTCTGGTGGGATCAATGGCTGGCCTTGATTCTCAGTTGACCAAGACTGACGGTCCATCTTCCCGGCCCACTTGCAGGTCGTCATCAATGTCGCCTGTACCTCCCCGGAACATCCACCAGGCGCAAGGTTGCAGGGGCTCCGTTTCTTACGCTCCCACTCGACATTCCGGCACTAATCAAATGCCCCGTTGAGAATTTCGAAGATGACTCCGGTGGCCAGCGCGACCAATATCAGGTCAGTGCCCGCTTGCTGCCATTCATATCCATCGTAATGCGGCAGTCTGCCGACCAATCGACCATCGAGTTTTTTCGCAA